>PIYN01000043.1 GCA_003601775.1 Candidatus Bathyarchaeota archaeon | reverse complement strand
GAGGAGCTTGGGGGGTTCTACAGGCCAAGTGCAGGGGCTATCTACCCGATCCTCCAGAGACTTGAGGAGGAGGGATATGTAAAGGGGGAGAAGCATGAGAGGAGGAGGGTATACTCGATAACCCCGAGCGGCCTGAGGTTCCTGAAGGAGAAGGAGGAGGAGATAGAAGAGGTCCTCAAGAGGAGGAACATGTTCCTTAAGGAGAGGAGGGGACTAAACCGGGAACTACGGAACCTGGTAAGCCTTATCATGACTAATTACCACGACCTGACGCCGGAACAGGTTGAGAAACTATCCCAGATACTCAGAGAGGCTAGAAAAAGGATCAACGAAGTCATCTTCGAATAGGCCTACCATCAAATGCAGTGAGTCTTCTCACAGTCTCGCACAAGAGAAAAGAAAAAGGAGGAACGAAGGTCTGGCGCTCTTCTTAGAGCCTTCTCCTGCTCAGGACCAGGATGGCGGCAGCGGCGACGAGGCCTATGATTCCCATGAAGATGAGGCTCTTAGTGAGGAAGCTGGGTCCCCCAGCCGGCGTGTAGCTGACGAGGCTGAAGCCTGAGTCGATGGTCGCCGTCTCCCCAGCCACGAGGACCTCAGAGCTCTCCGCGGTCCCGGGGTCGACGGTGGGCTGGTCGCTGCTGTAGGTGACGACGGCGGGGCCGATGATGACGTCGTCCGGCGACTCCTCCGTCACAGGTGGGTCGAGTCCGCTGATATCCCCGGTGACCCTCAGGGTGTAGTTGAGGTAGACGGTCTCTCCCGGCTCCACCTCGAGGTTCCTCACCCCGACGACGGTGACCCTGAAGATGGGCCTCCCGATCGTCGCGGTGAAGGTCGTCCCGCTCGAGGCCGTGACATCCAGGAGCCTACAGCCTGTCGGCATGAGGTCCCTTACCGTGATGTTTGCCGGCTGGTCCCCGATGTTCGTCACCTTGATGATCACCTTGACCTCAGAGCCCACGGAGAGGTCGCTGGAACTGAAGGACTTTGAGACTTGGATCTTCGGCTGCGGGATCTCCACCGGGCCAGCTATACCTGGGACCAAGTATAGGTTGACGGAGTTGGAGAGGAGCAGTAGCCTGCCTGGGAGTCGCTCCTTGCATCTCTGGGGGATCTTCCCCCAGATCGTGGTGTCCATGTACTCCTCCCAGCTGTGGGAGAAGGTGATGGCGGCGACGATGGTCGTCGAGCCCCCGAGCCAGGGGATCCTCCTCTCAAGAGTAATGTTACGGATCTCGCCCGCACCTATGCTCTCGATGGTCTCGTGGTAGATCTCCAGCCTGTGGAACCTCTCCCAAGTCTTACGCACCCTCCACTCGTGGCGGCTGAGGTATGCGGCCGCCGCCCTCGGCGCGAAGAGGGCGGCGAGGTTCTCCTTGAGCTTCGGCACCGAGTAGATGTGGACCTCGACGTCACTGATGTCGGCGTCTCCCAGGTTCTTGATGGAGAGGGTCAGGTTCACCTTCTCGCCTATCCGCACCAGGTACTTGTCCAGTGTCAGGGTCGCCATCAACGCGGGGCTCTCCATTCCCACCCCCGTGAAGTAGCCGTTCGATGTGACCATGTAACGGCGGTGATACTCGTCCCCGTAGAGGACGAGGCAGCCCATGGGGAAGTACAGGGACTTGATGTGCTCAAAGAACTTCTGGGGTAGCCACTCTGAGAGGGGGAGCGTCCTGGTGAAGGTGTAGATCTCACCCGGTCCCAGTTCCGGGAGGTAGCCCACGGCACCGTAGATGGAGGTGATGAAGTCTTTGAGGAACCCCTTATTGATCCCGTCATGGATGAAGCCCCAGTCCCCGACGTCGTCGTAGATCTCCTCGAAGACCTTGACGAAGAGCCAGGGGAAGACGAGGGGGCGGACGAGGATGTGTCTCGCCGTCGCGTTTCCAACGTTCTCCAGGGTGATGGTCAACGTGACATCCTCGCCAATATCCGGTCTGGGTGGGTCCAGCGTCGTCGTCGCGAGGATCATCGGCCTGTGGGTGAGGCGCTCCATCGTGAAGTTGAAGTCATAGCTCACGGTGATGTCCTCAACTGAGCCGATCTCCTTCAGGTCCCAGACGAGCAGCCCACAGAGCCCGTAGGTCGCCCTCCTCAGGGCTGGCTCCATCTCCTCCATGCCGGAGTGCTCAGACCAGGTCTCCCAGTCATCGGAGCTTGGGAAGGTCGGCTCCGGGGCGACCTGGGTTATATTCGCGAGGTAGGGGAAGGCCATGTAGATGAAGGACTCCTCAGCCGCCTCAGAGGCCACTATGGGTCCGGTGTGGCCGATCACCTCGTTGATGCTCAGCGTGTAGTTGCCATCGTTCTTCGAGACCGCGCCGGTCCTCACGTAGATCGCCGTCACCCGCCCCAGGGTTGTCCCCCCCTGAGGCCTGTAGAGGCTGATCCCGAGGTACTTGAAGGGCGAATCCTCCACGATCGAGGCGTTGAAGAGGGCTCCAAGTCCATCAGAGGGTAGGGCGTTGTCCCAGAGGTCGATGACCGAGTTCACGTCGCACTGGGCGTAGAGGCCGACGACCAAGGTGCCATGGTGGTACTCCAGTAGATAGATGACTGTGCGGTCCAGGCCGTACATCTGGGCGAAGATAAGGGAGAGATCCTTAGCCTTCTGCACATAGTCTGAGACCTCAGTATCCGGGATCCCCTGGAAGACGACCTTCATGGAGGCCCCGAGGGGTGCCCTCCAGAAGGGCTTCGGCCAGTAGTTCCAGCTCCAGGTGCCGCCGACGAAGGAGAAGACGAGGAGGGAGACGTGGGAGAGGTCGTCGTCTGTAAAGGGCGTCTCGAGGGTGATGTTATCGAAGAAGTGCTTCACCAGGACCGCCCTGCCGAGGCTCGCCGCGATCCCCAGCGTCTCAGTATAGTTGATAGATGAGACATAGGATATAGGCTCAACCCCTCCATCCTGGGCCGTAGCCACCGGTATCGAGGCGACCCCTGCGAAGGGGGCCAATAGAACCAGCGCCAGTACCAGTATCACAGATTTTCCCTTCATTTTTCACCCCTTTCCATTTTTGCTTGAATAAAATAACATATCAGTTTATTTTAAGCCTTTTCCTTAGAGATCTATAGAACCCCTTAGTTCTACTCTTCTAGAACTCTCACTATAGAATAGAATACGAGTCCCCCATAATCACTAGGTTCCCCTGTGTTAACTGAAGCACAAAATAAAAAAGGGAGAGATAGTTGGGTCTTGGCCAGTGAATTCATTTAGAGTTTAGTCTTTCTTGGGTTCCATTAGATTCTTGAGGCTCTCTCCGATCACTTGGACAGGGATATCGGTTGTGAAAACATGCTTTTCACCATCCGCCTCGATCACTGCAAGTTCGTAGCGACTCACAGGTGAGACCTTGCCGAGTTTTTCGTATGGCACATCTAGAACCAAGTTGTAGGTCTTCCGTAGCAGGCCCTTTTCCTGCACAAAAATCATCTTTTTATTTGAGAGTACGAGATATCCACTCATTCCATCAAGACTACCATAATAGGATTTCTGTATCTCATCCTCATGGTCCATTGTCTTCCTTGCTAATTCAATCCACTTCTTCGACACTTTCTCCTCACCTTCTGTAAGCCTTCTAGGTAAATACATATAAATGTTTTGATTATTTTTCATCATAAGATATATATCATTATATTCGATTAATTTCTCAGTTAAGGATCCTGCAAGAGGGACCGTCCTTCTGATTACCTAGCCCAGAGGGGGCGGCGTAGGAGGAGGATGTAGCCGATGTTGAGGTAGAGGACGGTGAGGGAGATGATGGCGGCCCTGTCTATCCTTAGGCCCTTCGCGGAGGCTATCGCTGTGGTGAGGAGGCAGAGGGTCCAGGCCTGGAGGATGAAGAAGAGGATGTCGAGGGCGGGGGTCCCGGCAAGGGGGAGGCCGAGTCCGAGGTTGATGTTGAGGAGTAGGAGGGAGGGGAAGACGAGGAGGGGGAGGAGGGAGAAGGCGATGCCCACGAGGAGGTCGAGTTCTCCCCCGCGGCGCCCGAAGAGGAGGAGGGAGAGGAGCTCCGAGAAGAGGGAGATGGCGAGCCAGCCGACGAGGAACTCGACCATGACCATGGATGAGGAGGCCGCGGCCCTTGGGGTGATGAAGATGCCGATGGGCTCGAGGCCCGACTGGGAGAAGGCCCAGGCTCCGTAGATGAGGATCATGGCGGCCTGGGGGACGAACCTGAGGGGTGAGGAGTAGAGGTGGGTGAAGAGGCCGCGGGGTGCGAGGAGGGACGCGAGGAAGGCGCGGGCCGGCCCCATCTCCTCCGCCTTGAGCCCCTCCCCCTCACCCATCAGGGTCCTATAGGCGAGGCGTCCCCTCTCCGTCAGCCGGTACTTCCGCCTCTCGTCCTGGGTTATGAGGTCGCCGAGGACGTCGAAGTGGTAGTAGAGGGTCCCGACGCTCGTCTTCAGGAGCCTCCTCAGCTCGGTGAAGCCCACCACCCCCCTCTCGCCGAGTATCCTGATGATCTCCCTCCTCATGGGGTGACTCAGAATGGCGTAGAGCCTCGAGGACTCCTCCCCCTTCCCGCCGCTCATCGGTTTCAAGAACCTCTCATGGGAACTAAGATTTAAAATATATCAGGAGCACAAATCCACATAAGAGCCGTCAGCCGCTGGTGGGAGGATTGGGTAGGATCTCCAAGGGTGTGAAGTGCAGCGTCGCGGGCTGCGACAGGCCTGCTGTCCGCTCCGTCTCCACAGCCTCGGCGAAGGCCGCGGGCCTTGAGGTGGAGGGTAGGCGGGCCTACCTCTGTGAGGAGCACTATAAGGCTGTGAAGAAGTGGAGGAGGAAGGAGAGCCGGATAAGGAAGTGGCGGTACGGTCCTTAGCCGACGAATTTTGGCCTCCTCTGGAGCCTCTTCGGCAGCGGGAGCGGCTTGAAGGGTCGCCCCTTTGATGCTTCTTCTATCTCCTCCGCCAGTTCCTCGAGACTCATCTCCCTGATCTCGCCGCGTCTCCTATCCCTCACTGGGAACCTATCTCTCCCGATCTCCCTCTCCCCCAGCACTATGATGTAGGGTATCCACTCCTTCTCCGCGTCCCTGATCTTCCTCGGCACCGTCTCCTCCCTGTCGTCGATATCCACCCTCACGGGTCGCCCCTCCAGCCTCCCCGCCACCTCCTCGGCGAAGTCGACGTAGGCACTGGAGACGGGTATCAGCCTCACCTGGGTCGGGGAGAGCCAGATGGGGAGCATGGGGGGCCTCCCGGCCTCCATCTCCATGTAGGCCTTCTCCAGGAGGGCGTAGATGTCCCGTTCTATGGCGCCGCTGGGGGAGCAGTGGAGGATGATGGGATACTTCTCCCTCCCATCCTCGTCCATGTACTTGATCCCGTAGCGCTCGGCGTTCTCCACGTCGATCTGGTCCGTGGAGAGGGCCGAGGCCTTGTCGAGGGCGTCGACGAAGTTGAGTTCCCACTTCAGGACGAAGTAGAAGAACCTCTCAGACCACATCTCCACCAGGGCGGGTCTCCCGAAGAGCTGGACGAGGGAGGTGACGAACTCCCTATGCTCCTTGAAGAAGTCCTCCGTCACCCTGACCCCAAGCTCCACGTCCTCCCTGGAGAGGCCGATCCCCTCGAGGACGCTCATGCTGAGGAGGAACCTCCTCCTGAACTCCCCCTTCACCTCCTCCAGATCCCTGCAGAGGGCGTGGACATCAGGCATCGTGAAGGCCCTCAACCGCCTGAGGCCGACGAGCTCGCCCCTCTGCTCCCTCCTGAAGCTGTACCTCGTTAGCTCGTAGATCCTCAGGGGGAGGTTCCTGTAGGAGATGGTGGCGTCGTGGGCCATGAGGAACTGCCCGAAGCAGGCGGCGAAGCGGAGGAAGTACCTGTCCTTGTCCGACTCGACGATGTACTGGCGGGCGGGGAACCTGTGAAGGTACTTCGCGAGGGTGGGGTGGTTCATGTCGTACATGATGGGGGTCTCCACCTCCATCCCGCCGTACTCCACAACCCTCTGGGTCACATACTCCTCGAGGAGCGACTTGATGAGCCTCCCCTTCGGGTAGTACCGCAGGTTTCCCGGGTCGGAGGCAGGCTCATAGTCAGCGAGCTCCAAGCTCCTCATCAGGGCGGTGTGAGGGGGCTCCCTCTCCACCACCCTCGACTTCCTCATCTCATACTCCGCGAACTTCCTCAGCTTCTCGTAGCCCGTGAAGTCGAACTCCTCGACGGGCTTCATCTCCCCCTCCGGGGTGAGGATGAACCACTTCGACCTCAGCCTCTCCTCAGCCTTCAGAGCCTCAGAGACCACCTCCTCCTTCTTCTCTTCACCCATAGACTTCACCCCCTAAACCTCATCTCAAGACCTCTGGGATGCAACGGCTCCAGAACCCCAGATAGGGTTCTTGAGAAGACATCATGATAGAAGATCAAGTAGGATGATCCACGTGAAAGCGCCCTGAGCCGCCTCAGGATGTTTGGTAGGCGATCACCGCTGCATCCTCACCTGATGCTCAGGATCCCCAGAGCATTTAAGGTTTCCGATGTAGAGGCCCCTTACAGACGCTTCTCCTCCAACTCGGCCTCCACGAAGAGGGTCCCACTTCCACCTTCCCACCGCCTCTCAGCCCTCAGGACCCTGAGACGCTTTCTATAAAAGGGCGCATCCAAGACGAGGGTCTCCATCTCACCCCCGTCGCCGCAGACGTTCACCTTCAGCCTCCTGTTCAGGTCCACGAGTTCCCTCAGAGCCTCATGGTCCAGGATCCTACCGAGCCACCGCTCATCGAGGCCGAGGGCCGCGACGGCCGTGACCATGATGACCATGCCTGACTCTATCATCTCCCCGAGGAGCTGGGCGGGGTCCCTCCCCCAGAGGGGCATCACCGGGACGAGGCC
>PIYN01000042.1 GCA_003601775.1 Candidatus Bathyarchaeota archaeon | reverse complement strand
GGTCCAAGTCTTCGTCTTCCTCCCCGGGCAGCCCCAGGATCAGCGTCGCGACGGGGATCCAGTGGTTCTCTGAGAGGGTCTCAAAGGCCTCCACGACGATGTTGGGCCACTCCTCGGGAGTGAAGGGCTTGCACTTCCCGGCCATATGCTCCCTAACCAGCCTCGGGCTCCCCGTCTCGATCCCAACCTGGCCGCTTACTGGGTGGTCATAGGTCGCCCCCAGGATGTTGGAGATCTCCTCGACGAGGTCCGGGGCGCTCGCGACGGACGCGAGGGCGAAGTGGCTGATCCCGACTCCTCTCACTCCTGGATGGTTCTTCACGCGCCTGAAGAGCTCGATCACCGCCTCCCTGTTGATCTCGAGGCCCTTCGCCTTGTACCTCAGGACGTCCTCCGCGTGGAGGAGGGGCTGCCTCCCGGAGCGGAGGTTCACCTCCACCTCCTTCAGGATCCTCTCTATTGGGAGGCACCGATAGATCCTGAGGGTGGGCATGCAGAAGTCACAGCCTCTCCCACACCCCCTCGCTATCTCTATCACCCCATCTATCGTGGGCCCCCTGATGAGGGGGATCTCCTCCTCTGGGACGACCTCCCCGTGGACGATCTCGGGTATCGGCTCGCCCCTCACGGCCCTCTCGAAGAGCGGCCCGACGACCCTCTCCCCCTCCCCGACGACGACGCAGTCCACCCCAAGCCTCCTCCTGACCTCGGGGTCCTCCAACTGCCATGCCCCCGGCCCGCCGACGATGATCCTCGGCCTGAACCTCCTGATGGAGGGGTGGTTGAGCAGCTCCCTGAACTTCACGGCCATGTAGGCCTCCCCACCGAAGATCTCCGTGAAGGTGCTCGTCGCGGGTCCGATGCCGAGGGGGTCGTTCTCCGTTATCCCTACCACCCGGGTCTCCTTTCCCACGACCTTGCCGAGGTGGTCGGGGTGGGCTACGATGATCTCCTCCCTCCTGAAGCCGTAGTCGAGGAGGGCTGCCTCGATCTTCCTCGTGCCGCAGGGAGCGGCCTCGACGGAGCCGTCCTCGTTCATGGGGACGGAGGGGCAGAAGAGGGAGAAGTATAGCCTGTCTGAGATCAGCCCCTTTGGGACGCAGGCGCTGAAGCCGAGGAAGATGCCGCCGTGGTACTCGCTCATCAGTGTCCGATCCGCAGTGAGGACGATCCTGTAGCCATCCATCCCACGGCACCCCTGATGTATTAAAAATCAAAATATTTAAACTTTTATATATCTAAGAAATAAGTCTCACTGGTGTCTGAATGACGGAGAGAACCCTGTTGAAGGTCCTTGAGGCCTTCTTGGCGAAGAAGAGGGCGGTGAACCTCGACACGACCCTGAAGTTGTCGATCCGCGGCTTCGAGATAGGCTCGGTAGAGGTGAAGGGAAGGATCGAATACCTCCCCTCTGAGTCGACTTAGGAGAAATCCTTTTTCCCCAGAAAGACCCTAATACAGCCTGGCGGGCGATGATAACACAGCCCCTCTGATCGGTGATGAGGATCTTGAGTGTGGAGCCCGCCTCTTCTAAGAGGAGGCCTTCTCATCGAGGCTTCAACGGCGGAACTTCCTCCGGACCTCCCTGATGGGGGTGCCGAGGACCTCTATCTCCGAGAGGCCCGCGGTCCCCAGCCCGAGGCGCTCGGCGAGGGCGATATGCCCTATAGTCCTGGGGTCTATGCCCATAACGGAGGCGCCTACGGCATCTACGGCGACGATATCGGAGCCTGCTGTGATGACCCCCATCCTCACCGGATCGCCGCGGACCTCATCCCGCTCACAGCCGACGATCCCATCGATGATGTTGAGCCGAGGCTTGATGATCCTCGCCAGGTCCACGATCTTCTCATGGAGCCTATCGTGCATGATGTCCTTAGGTATTATAGCGCCCATCAGGTTCTTCATGGAGAGGGTCACCCCGGCCATGTGATGGATCTTAAGGGAGGGGACGTTCAGGATGCAGGTGCTCTCTAGGACCGTCCTCGCTATATGGATCTCCTTGAGGGCGAGGGGCTCAGGGATCCGGACGAGCACCCTCTCGTCCCTATTCAGGTCTATCAGCCTCACCCCATGGCGTTCCACCACGGGCTTTATCCCGACGACGTCGAAGGTCCTCATCGTATCGCCGGACCCCCCATCCCCGACCACCACTTCCCCGACACCCCCCTCCTTCATGAACTCAAGGAGGGCCTCCACGACCCTCGGGTCCGTCGTGACCCCTGTGCTGGGGGGCCTCGGCGCCACATAATTCGGCTTGATGAGCACCCGGTCATCTGGGGAGATGAGGTCCTCGGCCTCGATGAGCTCCAGGGCCTTCCTCACAAGCTCCCTGGGGTCCTCACCCCTCACGACGGCGNNNGACCTTGGTCTTACCCACTGGGACACACTGATGATCAATCCCCCTTCCTCTGTAATAAATATACCCTCTAATGCTCTAAATTGATTATTTTTTGGAAATTTTTTAGCTTTGAAGTTCACCATTTTTCTATTTATCTTTGGGAGGAGGAGACGGGGGATTCCTTTAAGGGGAAAAAAACCCTCTTTACGCCGTTTAACTTAATCCCCCTTCTACAACTCCCCGAGGCGCAAGGGTAACACTACCCCGTTGAGTAAGTTATAGGGGTGGTCCCGATGAGGAAGGAGAGCGGTGAACAGGAGAATCACGGTTCCGTCTGGGTCGTCCCCCTCTTCGCCCTCGCCATCGTCTTCCTGATGGCCATAGTCGACCTACTCTTCGCCTTCTACTTCCTAAAGGTAGACCAGCACATCTGGATGTGGGCCCTCTCCTCCCTCATCACGGTGGTGGTAGCGAGCGTGGTCGCCGAGGTCATCTCCCTGAACAGCAGACGCGCCCTCTTCTCCCTCATCCTCGCCGGGATCGTCTCCGTCGTGATCTACCTCGACATAGCTATCTTCCTCCATGAGAAGGTGGTGAACGTCCTCCAGGGCATCATCCCGAACCCCCTCTTGAACGACACCCTCTACGCCACCATAATGACCTTCATACCAGGGATCACCATCGGCGGACTCATCGGCGCCGTCATCGGCCTATTCCCGACGGGGAGGACACGGAGGGCGGAGAAGGGAAGGATCACGGGAATGGAGACCACGAAGTGGGTCGAGAAGTACTGTACGAGATGCGGCTACATAGCCCCCTTCGACTCCAACTACTGCCCTTACTGCGGCGCGGTCCTTTCAAAGCGCTATGTCCCCGTGATGAGGTTCTGCCGCTACTGTGGTGCAAAGGTGTATCCCACGGGGGAGTACTGCCCCGAGTGTGGGAGGGAGATACGCTTCGCCTCGAGGCCCGAGATTTATATCTCGGAGTAGAGGGTCTTATCCCCTCTCAATTCTCGCATCCACCCTCACCTTCCAGATCCTCGGTCCATAGGGGAGGACCCGGACCCTGTTCAGGATCTCAGCCCTCCTATCCAATTTCTCGGCCGCGGCCCTGATCAGGTCCTCCGCCTCGGAGAAGAGGTCCCTCTCATGGGCCCAGTGGTAGAAGTGGAGTACACCGCCGTCCCTCAGGCAGGGGATCGCCACGTCCAGGTAGGACGCCGCACCCTTCGGGAGGGGCATGAGGACCCTATCGAACCTCTCCCCCAGCCTCGGGCAGACCTCCCTCACATCCCCTAGTATCGCCCTTATCTGGTCCTCCAGCCTGTTGAGTGCGATGTTCTCTACGCAGTAGTTGTGGGCGTCGGGGTTGATCTCCACAGCCACGACATGGACCCCCGGCCTCCTCTTCGCGATCACCAGGGGGAGCGGACCTACGCCGCTGAACATGACGAGGACGGACTCCCCCGGGCGCACCATCTCCGCTATCCTCCCCCTCTCCGTCGCCTCCCTCGGGGAGAAGTAGACCCTCCTCGGGTCGAGCTTGAAGAGACAGCCGGCCTCCTTATGGATGACCTCTGTATCCTCCTCCCCCGCGATGAGCCTTAGGTCCCTGACCCTGTAGACGCCGTATCTCTCCGAAGCCTTAGCGAGGACCGACCTGACGTTCTTATGCGCCTCCATCAAGGCCTCCGCGATCAACTTCTCGTACCCCCTCAGCTCATCGGGCAGCTCCAGGATCGCCACGGCCTTCTCCCTCGAGCCCACGATATCGAAGGCCCTCGGCACGAGTCGCAGCAGATCTTCTGGGATCCTTCCCTTCAGCCGTGTCCTCAGGTCTCTCCTCATCCCCAATAAAAGATTGGTTATTATTTATCTATAGTGCGTTGGCGGCCCATTTACAGGATGATCCTCTTCTCCCCCATCTTCCTGTAGAGCTTCCCCCTCACCTTGATCGCTTCCTTCCCGATGTCCTCGGGCTGCTCCTCCTCCCTCGTCCTCCTCCTTATCGAGGAGGCGCAGACCCCGTTGGGGAGGAGCCTCCTCCTCATACACAGGGCATAGGTGCAGTTCACGGGGTTACAGGGCTCATTCGTCCACGTACACCAGTACACTCCACCCCTCCTCCTCAGGGCACGTCTCCCACACCTAAAGTCCCTACAACCCGGAGAACAGAGCTTAACCCCATCCAAGACCCCTCAACCTCTAGGAATCAGGAGAATCGGCTTCGGTCCTTATTTTTAGGAGGATCGGGAGGAGCATATAAAGATTGTTCTTGGAGTCTCCATCTCGGCGTCGACGGCGCCCGGGGCTCATCTCCCTATGTACCTTAGCCCGAGCTCCTCGGCCCTCTTGAACCCGCTCTTCGGGAGGGACCCCTTCCTGTAGAGGTGGTCTATTAGACCTATATCATGGAGCAACGCCGTGAACTCCTCCATCACCTTCTCCATCTTGAGGACCTTGAGGGGGACGATACACTCCCCGGCCTTGAGGTGTCCTCCTCCGCTCACCTCCCTCGCCAGTCCATATCTCTCGCCGATCCTCCTGGCCAGGGCGTTTAGGAGGAAGCCGCAGTGGATCTGGTCCCCGGTCCCCCTCGCCGAGATGTTGATGCTGGAGGGGCCTTCATGGAAGACGACGAGTAGGACCTCACCGTCCTCAGACCTCTTGAGTTCGTGGAGCTTCACCGAGGCCGCGAGGGGCATGAGGGGCGTCTCCCGTCCCATGACGAAGTACACGGACGTCTCGCCCGCCACGGCGATCCTCGTCACCCGCTCCATCTCCTCCATCGCTCTCTCCCAGTCCTCCAGGTAGAGGCGGTAGATCTCCGAGAGAACCTCGCCCTCAGGGAACCCCCTCAACCATTCCTCTATCTCTGTGAAGTTCATCTCCTGGAGGGGCCACTCCTCCTCGACGACCCTCCTCAGTATCTGAAAGCAGAGTGTGGGGCCGTAGATCCCAGAGAGCTTAGGTGAGCGCCCCGAGTAGTTGTGGGCGTAGCAGGAGGCGTTGAGGATCTCAGCGATCTGGTTGATCCTCGTGGTGCGGTCCCTGAAGGCGATATCATACCTCGTGGGCCTTCCCTTAACGACCTGGAAGAGGTTGGGGAGGGCCTCCTCGGCGTAGTCGATGAAGGGCCTCACGAACTCCCCCCGCTCACCCGTGACGGGGTCGAAGGCGAAGTCCCCCCGGCAGCCCAGGAGGGCGTAGAAGTCGAGGTAGGGGCTGGAGATGCCCAGGCTGGTTATCAACATGTGGCAGAGGTGGGCCGCGGCCGTCTGGTCTCCATCGGAGATGGAGGGGTTGTACCAGAGGCACCTCTTTGGGGAGGATCTCGACGGATGGTGGTCTATGAGGATTATCCTCTCGTGGAGCCTTGTCAGCTCATCGTAGCTCTCATCCGTCCCTCTATCCGTGATCAGAACCGCATCGACGGGTTCGCACTCTCTAAGCCTCCTCAGGAGTTCCCCGGGGGAGAGGTGGAAGCCCATGGGGAACCTTGAGTGGACCTCGGCGCCCAGGGCCTCGAGGCCCAGCTTCATGATCGCCGCGCTCGTCGTCCCATCCAAGTCGTGGTGTGAGAAGTTGAGGACTCGACCCCCTGACCTCGCCAGATCCCTTAGGGCCTCCTGGATCTCCTGGAATCCCTCGTTCTCCTCGGCGACGTTCTCCACCCATTCTCTGTATTCTTCAGATTTAGATCCCATCTTCTGAACACATTATTGCTTAGGGAGTAATAAAAGGTCAACGGATTGGTAGATTTTTAAGGGATAAGACCCAATAGGCGACGGGGAGGGATAGATGAGGGCCCTTGAAGATATTAGGGTTTTAGATCTCACACATGCTTGGTTTGGGCCGATATGTACCATGTTCCTCGCCTGTATGGGCGCCGAGGTCATAAAGATCGAGCCGCCTTGGGGGGAGATGATGCGGGCGATGCCCCCTCTCATTAAGGGGAGGGTGAGCCCCTCCTTCGTCTTCCTCAACAGGAATAAGAAGAGCCTGACGTTGAACCTGAAGACGGAGAAGGGTGTGAGGATCTTCAAGGAATTGGTGAAGATCTCCGACGTCGTCGTGGAGAACTTCAGCCCTGGGACGATGGAGAGGCTGGGGCTCGGCTACGAGGTGCTGAGGGAGATCAACCCGAGGATCATCATGGCCTCGGGGTCGGGCTTCGGGCAGTACGGCCCCTGGTCCAGGAGGCCCTCCTTCGATCCCATCGGCCGGGCCGCGAGCGGGTACATGTACCTCTCCCGCCCTGAGGATGATCCCACGGCTCCGCCACAGAATCCACCAGACGCGATAGGGGATACCATCCCGGGATTGTTCCTCCTGGTAGGTATCATCACGGCGCTGCGCCACAGGGACCGGACGGGTGTCGGGCAGAGGATCGATGTGGCTCAGGCGGATTGCATGCTGGGGGTGATAAACTCCTTCACCATCTACCAGATATGTGGGCTGACCTTCCGTGAAGTGCTGAGGCAGAGGGGGGTGATCCTAGGTGGCGTCTTGAAGGCCAAGGACGGCTACGTCGCCATAACTGTGCCCATGGGCGCGATACAGGAGAGGTTCCTCAAGGCACTGGGCCTCGGGCCCTCCGTCGATGAGTCGACGAGGAGGAGGGTGGAGGAGTGGGTGGCGGGGAGGACCCGGAGGGAGGTCGTGGAGGTGCTCGTCAAGGCGAGGGTCCCCGTCGCTTCCGTCGACAGCCTCGATGAGGTGGCCGAAAACCCGCACTTCTTGGCCCGTGAGATGGTCATCGAGATCGATCACCCAATACTGGGGAGGGTGAAGACCACAGGCTTCCCCATCAAGTTCTCAGAGACCCCTGGGAAGATGGATGGTCCGGACCCCCTGCTGGGGCAGCATACCGAGGAGATCCTCTCAACCCTCTTGGGCTATAGCGATGAGGAGATCGCGGAGTTGAGGAGGGAGGGCGTGGTTTAGGGCGACGACGTCGCTCGGTGCCTCTGGGGTATTAACTTTTTAAGTCTTGGGAGGGAGATCTCCTTAGGTGTGATTCATGGTCGAGGTCATATGGCATGGGCATGCCTGCTTCGAGGTCAGGGGAAAGGCTGGAGTCGTCGTGACCGATCCCTTCAGGGGGATAGGGCTTCCTGAGCCCAGGGCCGAGGCAGACTTGGTCCTCTGCTCCCATGGCCACTTCGACCACAGCAACTATGGCCCCGTGAAGGGTGAGGGGGGCGAGGCCCTCATCGGCTTCGTGGGCTCAAAGAGGGTGGGCGAGATCGATGTGAAGGGAGTCGCCACCTTCCACGACGAGAGCCAAGGGAGTCGCCGAGGGAAGAACAGCGTCTATGTCTTCACCCTCGACGGCATAAGGTTCTGTCACCTCGGGGACCTGGGCCACGACCTCTCCCCTACCCAGGTCGAGGAGATCGGGGAGGTCGATGTGCTCTTCGTCCCCGTCGGTGGCGTATACACCATCGGACCCGAGACCGCCTGGAAGGTCTGCCTCAAGCTGAGGCCGAGGTTCGTCTTCCCCATGCACTACCGAATGGCCGGGTTATCACCGACTTTCAACGCCCTGAGCACCATCGAGGACTTCCTTAAGGGCAAGGAGAACGTGAAGAAGGTCGAGGGACGAAGTCTCACTTTCGAGAAAGCCGACCTACCCGATGAGATGACCATAGTCGTCTTGAAACTCTGATCTTCTTTTTCTAACTGTTAGAATTCAATCTTTTAATAAAACGCTTTTTCAGTAATAAAGTTAAGGGGGGCCTTCTTCGTACAGCTCCCGGACTTTCTCTGGTGTAAGGGCTACATTATAGATGCAGACTTCGTCGATCGTTCCGTTATAGTGATCTCCGAGGGTTTGTTTTCCTATTCTCAGGGGTTCGCTGTTATTTAGGGAGCCTTGGTGGCCGGTGATGGTAGTGGAGGTGCCGTCTGGGGTTCCGTCTTTGTAGAAGTAGATGCCCGAGTCCCTATCAAAGACCACTGTTATGTAGTGCCATTTCCCATCGTTATAGGTTGAGGTTGACGCACCTGTGAAGGTGCCCGCGGGGTCCTTTCCACGGACGCCTATGTATCCGTTGCTGATGTAGATCCGCCATCCTCGACTCCCACTATACTTCTCAACGATGATGCCCGTTGATGTCTGCGTCGTCTTAACCCATAGGGCGACAGTGAAGTCACCTGTCCCTACGTTGAGGCTGGGGTCATCTGGAACCACAACATAGTCATCTACACCATCCAGATCGAGAGCATAGCCATAGCGCCCCTCCACCCAGGAGGCTCCATGGATCGTCCCATGATTCTCATTTGGTGTTGAGTCGTAGGCCGTTGAGCCCTCCCCCATATCAAGGTGCCAGATCGCGGCGGCGTCCCAATAGAGCTCTCCCTCTGACTGAAGGGCGTAGATGTATATCGGGAAGTCCCTCACCCCTGAGGGCGTCTCGACGGCCCTTGTAACTATGTCGTGGACCTTAAACCAGATGGGCTGGCTCACTGTTACATGGACCTGTGTCCATAGGCCTTCCAACCCCGTGTTCGGGTCCACCTCCGTCCCGGCATGCGCTCCGTCCTCGACGAGGGTGAGGATTCTCGTCGAGTAGCCTACGTGAATATCGACCTTGAGGGACCAGAAGTAGTCCTTGAGTTCCTCCAGGGCTTCGACCGGGATGAAGAGGTAGACGTTCACCTCCTTCTGGACCCATATATGAGTCTCCGGGTCCTCGTAGCTCCCCAGCTGTATGGGATAGACCCTGGTGGCGCCCGGGTGGGAGCCCAGGTCCACGGTGATCATCTCGGTTAGGGGGATTGTGGTGTAGGTGAGGGTCCAGGTGAAGTATCCGAGGGCGTAGGAGCCCAGGACGGTAGCTATGACCAGGGAGACCAGGAGGAGGTTCCTCCCCCCTTTCAACCCCCCCATTACACTCCTCATCCCTCATCCACACCTTGAACAGGAATCATAATTTTGGTCAAAAACAAATGGGGGAAAGAGCAAGGATTTATCATGGGTACACCTCTACTATCTCGTTCCTCGCGCAGTAGACCTTTGAGAGCTGCTCTGGATCCATAGGGCGTTCTCCGTCGCCGTCGCGTTGATCTCGATGTAGTTGTCCGTTATGGTGATGGGCCCCTGGGCATTCATGACGCCGATGCCGAGCCAGTACCAGTTCCCCGGAGGTATGTAACTGTACATCCCATTACCATATAGCCAGTTTTCATGGACCTTGTTCCCGTCCATCTCGACTGCCGTGTTAGCGCCGAGGAAGATCCCCCATCTATCACAGTACTCGATGTCGTTCCAAGAGACTTTGTTGTCCTTCCCACCATCCCAGAGGATAATGCCGTTCCCGAAGATGCCCTGGGGTACTCCTCCGATCAGGTCTGTGGATTCATATATTTCATTCGCTAAAATGAAGTTACTGCTGCTGTTCCAGAGATATATCCCGTTACTGCAGTTCTCTATGTAGTTCATAGTGATGAGGCAGTCGCTGACCGTTACGGGACTCCCACCCCACGTCGTCCCTATACTCCCAAGGAGGATACCTGCTGTCTGATAACCCACGGCATCATAGATCTCGAAACCCATGATCTTTACGTCATCTGCAAGGACGAGGAAACCATTACCATTCCCAGCCGCGTTTATCATGGCACCTTCCGAGATCAGGGTCACGGATTTATTCACGACTACATTCTCGAAATACTCACCATATTCAACGTAGATCCAGTCCCCGTCAGACGCCGCGTTGATCGCTGCCTGTATCGACCCGTAACCCTCGTCACCGACGTAGAGCCATTTAGGTCCTTCAGCCTGGACGGCGTAGATGCTCACAGTGATGTTCCCTGAGACAGGTTCCACGAGGGCGCCTGTCCAATACTCGAGCCAGCCATAGACGTAGTAGTCCATTTCCCCCCAGAGGAAGATCGACTCATCGACGGTTCCCTGGGGGACGCCCTCCTTCACCAAGTCGAGTTCCACGGCACCCAGGAGATAATCCTCCCCAACTACGACCAAGACGAGTTGTAGGTCGTAGAACTCTCCTGCAAGTCTCTCCGTCTCAGCCGCCGTCACCACGAAGTGGACGGTACAGTTCTTCTCCAAGTAGAGGGACTCCATCTCAGACTCTGCGTCCCCGAAGGTCGCGCCGCTCAGGATGGCGGGGCCGTACTCTATGTTGTAGGTGAGGGGCTCCACCTGATAACCCATCTCCCAAGTGTACCATCCAGCGAGGTAGGCGCCCAGCATCACCGCCATCGTCATAACTACCAGTAGGAGACCTCTCTTCCCCTTCAGGGCGGAGGCTCCGAACCTCCTCATCTAAACACCTTCCGGGAAAGAGAAGCTACTCCAGATACTCTAGCTCCGTCTCAACAGCGTAGACCTTTATCGTGAAACTGCCGGAGACCGTCTGCTGCACAGCACCCGTCCACGAGTACACAACGATAGCGACGTAGTAGTATCCCTCGGGTAGGACGACGTAGTCATCGTTTACCACGTTACCCGTCTGGTTCATGACCAGGTCAAGCTGAGCCATATCATAATAGCCATATTCTTCATCAAAGACTACAATGAAGACGACGAGCTGCCAGAAGGTATCGTTCAACGTTTCAACCTCGTCCCAGTCCACCATGAAGTGGACCTCCACCTCTTTGCTGATGTTCAGGAACTTCTCGGGCCATACCTGTATGACCTCTGTGCCGGGGAAGCCGATCAGACCTTTGTAATATGCTTCCTGTTCAAGAGCCCACCCAGCTTCATCTAAGAAGTATTCTATTGGCATTTCGTCGGGTAGGAAGTAGGTCCAATCCACCGTCGCGCCCGACGTCACAGGGAGTTCCAAGGTCTCGAAGTCCGTCAGGGGATAGATCCCGTAGGTGAAGGTCCAAGTGTAGAAGCCGGCAAGATAGGCGCCCAGCATCACCGCCATCACGAGTGAGACGACCAATAACCCCTTCTTCCCGCTCAATCTACCAACTGTCACCATCTTTAACCAAATAACAGTAACACAAACCTTATATATAAATGTAGGAGAAGCACAGTTCCTAAACACAGATCAGAAACCAACTTCCTTACCCTTCGTTTTTAAGTAATAGTCGATCAGCTCCCCCACAGCCTCCTTGATTGTCCTCCTCGGATGAAAGCCGAGCCTCTCTTTTATCTTCTCCAGGGAATAGGTGAACTCCCTGACCTCACCCACCCTTGGGGGCAGATAAGCGACCCCTACCGGTATCCCCACCCTCCTCCTGACCTCCTCACCAACGATCTCGGCGAGGTCCTTAACCCTCATCGTCTCCCCGCCGACGTTAAAGGCCTCCCCATCCACCCCCTCACCCCCAGCCTCCGCCGAGAGCCTCAAGGCCTCGACCGCATCCCAGACATGGACGAAGTCCCTGCTACTTCCCCCATCCCCGTAGATCGTCAGGGGCTTCCCCTCCAAGCCGAGCCTCACGAATCGTGGTATCACCGTATCCCAGCGGGTGAACACCCCCACCCCATAGATGTTCCCGAAGCGAAGGGTCACCATCTCAAGCCCATAGTTCTCATGATAAAGGGAGACAAGACGCTCACCGGCCAACTTCGTCACCCCATATAGGTTGGTAGGTCGTAGAGGGTCCTCCTCAACAACAGGCAACGTCAGAGGGACCCCGTAGACCGCGGCGCTGGACGCGAAGACCACCCTCCGGATGTCCAACCTCCTGGCGACCTCGAGTACATTAAAGGTTCCGAGGATATTCACCTCGATCGCCTCCTCAGGATTCTCTCGACATAGTTTGAGACCGGGAATCGCGGCAAGGTGAAATATAACCTCGACCCCCCAAAGTCCCTGAAGACCTCCTCAAGCCGGGTCCTATCCCGTATATCCGCCACAACAAGCCTGAGCCTGGGGTCTCCCTCCAACCCCTTCAGGAATCCATAGTCTCCCCTTCTCAGATTATCCACGGATAGGACCCCATAATCCTCCTCCAGGAGACGTGAGACAAGCGCCGAGCCGAGGTAGCCGGCACCCCCCGTCACGGCCACCTTCATCCTCTTCAACACCCAAACCCCCTCAATTATTCCAAGAACCCCTCGATTAAGAGCCTAATGGTCTCCGAAGGCGAGAGCCCCAGCCTCCTACACTTCTTGATAAACTTCTCCCTAAGCTCCTTATCTATCTTCACATGCAAGTAAACATAATGCTCCCCGTTTGTCGTACGCAACGATAAGGAGAATAGGAGGCAGGACACACCCCCAATAGCCAATAGGCTACATAGGGCTACGATCCTTGGAATTGTAAACTCACCGCCAAACATCAGGGGAGTGAGGACCTCACCACCAACTGATAATGGTTTTTTGCTATAGAGAATGGCTTTATCCTCAAGGATTAATGGTAAGACTAAGGAGAGGACTATAAGAGCAAGGCCCATACCAACCACTAATCTTCTCACAGATCTCCTATCATACATCCCACTGCCCTCAATTTATGCTCCATAGAAAAGCCTTAAATGGGTTTATCAACTAATGAGCACCCCTCATCCCACGTCACCCTTAAGGGGGGCCCTCAAAAATTATAATAGGTCTAAGAAACCCAACTATAGAAAGATTATTGAAGTTGAAGGGCGGGTCGAATGGCGGGAAAGGAAGGAAAAGACTTAAATCTTAAATGTAAGTACTATCCGAAGGCCCTCTGCCTAAGGGACAACCACAACGACTGCGAGAACTGCCCGTATTACGATTTATATAAGAGGGAGAACAGGAATTCACGAAGTAGATCAAAATAGACAGAACCCCCTCTTTTTCTCTACTCACTGCTTAGGATCTCGTTAATGATGGGGCCGGTGGGATTTGAACCCACGACCGCCTGCGCCCCAGGCAGGAATCTTAGGCCAAGCTGGACCACGGCCCCTTTTTACAGGACCACGCCCCCTCTCTGGGTCCACTTAGCGTTTTTGTCCATCTCCTCTTAGTGCGTCTGAGAGCGTCTTCCTTTTGCGGAAGAGTTTGAC
>PIYN01000003.1 GCA_003601775.1 Candidatus Bathyarchaeota archaeon | reverse complement strand
AGATCAACAGGGAGGCGGTGATCGAGCTCTTCAAGCGCGTGAAGAACTATCCAGGAGTGAGAGGAGTCGGGATCAGCCACTTCGCCCTCGCGTCCGTCGCGAGCGCCCCGGACCTCGTCGAAGAGGTATCCAACATCCTGGGGGCGACCTATGACCATCCAGTGAGCGGCCAAGTTGGGATCGAGACGGGGAGCCCAAGGCTGGTTAGGGAGCATATGGCCGGGAAGTGCAAGCCCTTCACTCCCGAGGAATGGCCCCACATCGTCGTGGAGGCCTTCGAGACCCTCTCCGAGAACCACTGGATCCCCGTCGCGACGCTGATCCTAGGGCTGCCCGGAGAGGAGGACGAAGACCTGGACCTGACCCTCGACCTCCTGGACGAGCTGAGGGGATTCAGGAGCCTCATCGTACCCCTCTTCCTCGTCGCCATGGGGAACCTGAGGGGAAAGGCCGAGTCGCTAACGATGGAGGGCCTGACGCCTAAGCGCTCCGAGGTCCTGCTGAGGTGCTGGGAGCATAACCTCGACTGGGCTCCAGAGCTCGTTCGGACGTACTCTCGGGCCACCATCAAGAACAGGATAGCGAGGTACGGGCTGAGGCTCATCGTGTCCTATGGCGTCAGGAGGACGAGGAAGCTGATCGATAGGTGCAGGAGGGAGTATAACTACGACCTGCGGGCAATGGTCAGGGATCTGAGGGGGGAAGAGGCCCCGAAGCCTCTGCCCATCCGCATCCTCCAACACATAACAAGGTAGCTCCTCCCTCAAACAAAACCTTTATCACACCCCCTTCCCTTCTTCGGTGAAGTTTATATATCGTCGAGGCGATTAAATCATAAGCACTGTAAAGGAAGACAAGGAGGAATAAAGGATGTTCATGCCCAGGGCTTACGACAGGGCCATAACGATCTTCTCTCCTGAAGGGCGCCTGTATCAGGTGGAGTACGCCATGGAGTTGGTGAAGAGGGGGGCGCCCATCGTCGGGATCGCCTGCCCCGGAGGGGCCGTGTTGGCGGCGAACGAGGTCATCGAGAGCCGCCTCCAAGACCCCAGGTACTCCTGGAAGATCTTCCAACTCGACGAGCATGTGGGGGCGGCCATCGCCGGCCTCAGCTCCGATGCGAGGATCCTGATCTCCCAGGCGCGGATCTACTGTCAGAGCAATAGGCTTCTGTATGATGAGCCCCTTGATATCGAGGTCCTGACGGGGAGGATCGGGGATATCATCCAGATGTACACCCAGCACGCGGGGGTCAGACCCTTCGGCGTATCCATCATCTTCGGCGGCGTTGACAAGACGGGGGCCCAGGTCTTCGTCGTGGACCCCAGCGGCTTCTACAGGGGATATAAGGCGACGGCGGTGGGGAGGAAGAGCGATGAGATCAACGCCCTTCTTGAGAAGAAGTACAGGGACGACATGACCCTGGACGAGGCCATCGGCCTCGCCATCGAGGTGATAGCCTCAACCCTCGAGGAGAAGAAGCCTGAGACGATCAAGGTGGCCGTCATACCCGTTGAGACCAGGACCTTCCGAAGGCTGACGAACGAGGAAGTGGCCAAGTACTTAGGGTAAGGCGAGAGGCACCCCTATGAGCAGGAAGTACACCATAGTCCGGCTGAGTCAAGGGGGGGAGAAGTTCGAGATATTGGTGGATCCCGACTCGGCCCTCGCCTACAAGGAGGGGAAAGGGGGGGAGATCTCAAGGATCCTGGCCGTTGACACCATCTTCTCAGATGCACGGAGGGGCATCCGAGCCCCCGCTGAGAAGATGGAGTCCCTCTTCGGGACCAGCGACCCTGTGAAGGTCGCCGCCATTATATTGGAGAGGGGGAGGCTACTCCTGACGGCGGAGCAGAGGCGCAGGATGATCGAACAGAAGAGGAAGCAGATCATCCATCTCATCTCAAGGAACTACGTCGACCCGAGGACGAAGCTCCCCCACCCACCCCTGAGGATCGAGCAGGCGATGGATCAGGTGCACATCCCCATCGACCCCTTCAAGGACGCGGAGGAGCAGGTCCAGGCCTTCGTGAAGGCCCTCCGCCCCATCCTACCCCTATCCATGGAGCAGGTCTCCCTCGCCATCAAGATCCCCGCCGAACACGTCCCGAGAGCCTATGGAACCGTGAAGAACCTCGCCGAGATCAGGAGGGAGGAGTGGCAGTCAGACGGCTCATGGATCGCCGTGGTGAAGCTCCCGGCAGGGCTCAAGGGGGAGTTCCTCGAGAAGCTCGGGAAGATCACCGGGGGGGACCTCCAGGTCAAGGTCATAGGCTGAAAGAGGGAGAAGGGGGTTTGCCGCAGTATTTTAAGAATAGGGACCTCGTCGTGCCAGGGGATATCCTTGCCGAGGGACGCTTCAGGGCCGGTGAGAACACCTATAGGCTGGGGGGGAAGATCTACGCGACGAGGATCGGGTTAGTGGAGTACGGGCGGGGAGTCGTCTCGGTGATAGCCCTCAGGTCGAACTACGAGCCGAGGATCGGGGACACCGTCGTCGGCGCCGTGGTGGATATAGACCTTGGGAGCTGGAGGGTAGATGTGGGCGCCCCTGCCCTCGCTATCTTGAACGTCCCTGATGCCATCGGGGAGTCCTTCAAGCAGGAGATGGCCCTCCCGGAGATCTTCGATATAGGTGACGTCGTCGTCGCGAGGGTCGTCAAGTTGAACCGCGACGGGACGCCGATACTCTCGACCCTGGGCCCGGGCCTCGGCAGGGTGGAGGAGGGGCGGCTCGTAAGGATGACGCCCACGAAGATACCAAGGTTAATAGGGAAGAAGGGGTCGATGGTAAATATGATACTGAAGGAGACCGGCTGCCAGATCGTCATCGGGCAGAACGGGGTCATCCTCGTCAACTGTAGGGACAAGGAGATGGAAGACCTCGTGGTCCAGGTATTGGAGAAGATCGAGAATGAGGCCCATACGACTGGGCTGACCAACAGGATTTACGGTTTCATAAGGGAGATGAAGGAGAAAGGAAGAGATGAGTAAGAAGAAATTGATAGTGAAAGGAGTTAGGTTGGATGGACGTAAGTGGAACGAACTCCGCCCCATCAAGATCGAGGGAGGAGTTCTCCCAAACGCGGATGGATCCGCGTACCTCGAGCAGGGGAGGAACCGGATCATCGTGGGCGTCTTCGGCCCGAGGGAGCTCCACCCCAAGCACCTCGCGAAGCCCCATAAGGCCGTGCTGAGGTGCCGTTACCACATGGCTCCCTTCTCCGTCGACCCGAGGAGGTCACCCGCCCCCTCGAGGAGGGATACGGAGCTCTCCATGGTCATCAGGAACGCCCTCGAGCCCGCCCTCTTCCTCGAGCGGTATCCCCGCGCTTCGATAGACGTATTCGTGGAGATCCTCCAGGCCGATGGGAGCACGCGGTGCGCCAGCATCACAGCCGCCTCCGTCGCCCTCGTGGACGCGGGGATCCCGATGAGGGACCTCGTGGCCGCCTGCTCCGCGGGCAAGATCGACAGCGAGGTCGTGCTGGACCTCAACGACATCGAGGATAAGGAGGGGGAGGCCGACCTCCCAGTGGCCTACATGCCCAAGCTCGGGAAGGTGACCCTGCTCCAGATGGACGGGATGCTCTCCCCGGAGGAGTTCGACAAGGCCCTGAACCTGGCCTTGGAGGGCTGTAACAAGATCTATGAGCTCCAGAGGGAGGCGCTGAAGAGCAGATACGTGAAGCAGGGGGAAGGGAGGAGTGCCGAGTAGGTTTGAGGTGATAACGATGTTGAAGAGGAAGAGGATCTCGACGGCCCTCGCCCAGGGGAAGCGGGAGGACGGGAGGGGGCTGATGGACTTCAGGAAGATCGTGATCAAGAAGGGGATCCTGGAGAAGGCCGAGGGCTCCGCCGAGGTCTGGCTCGGGGATACCCGGGTGATCGCTGGGGTCAAGGTCGGGGTGGGCGAGCCCTACCAGGACACGCCGAATCAGGCAGTGTTAACGGTCAACGCCGAGTTCACCCCCATAGCCTCCCCCACCTTCGAGCCCGGTCCCCCCGATGAGACCTCCATAGAGCTGGCCAGGGTCGTGGACCGCGGCATCAGGTCCTCCGAGGCCATAGACTTTGAGAAGTACTGCATCATACCCGGCAAGGCCGTCTACGTCATCTTCATCGATATCTGCATATTGAACTACGCCGGAAACCTCATAGACGCCTCAGCCCTCGCCGCCCTCGCCGCCCTCCAGAGCACGAAGGTGCCGAAGTACGTCGCTGAGGGGGGAGAGGTGAAGCCCTTGGACGCCTCTGAGCCCCTCGAGCTCCGAGACCTCCCCATCGCCGTGACGGTAGGCAAGATCGACGGAAGCCTCATCGTCGACCCGACGGCGGATGAGGAGGATGTCATGGGTACCCGCTTCACCGTCACCGTCAATCAGGAGGGGAATATCTGCGCCCTCCAGAAGAGCGGTCCAGAGGGTCTGACCCTGGAGGAGATAAGGAAAGCCATAAATATCGCCCTTGAGAAGGCACCGGAGATCAGGAAGCTGTTGATGGAGAGCTGATGATGTCCCCGAAAAAGAAGAAGAGCTTCGGCCTCAGGCTCAGGACCCGGGGCGGGACGTCCGTGAGGAAGAGGTGGACGAAGGCCGTCCTCTCCTACAGGACCCACAGCACCTGCCCCAGCTGCGGCATAAGGGCCGTGAGGAGGGTGAGCGTCGGCATCTGGCGCTGCGAGAAGTGCGGCTACACCTTCGCAGGGGGGGCCTACACGCCCAGGACCAGGACCACCCGTGTCATCCGGTGATGGGGACCACCCATTCCGCAAAGGCTGTTTCATTATTTCCTGAATCTCCATCTTTGAGGGGATTAGGGGATTGGCGAAGGCTGAGGCGGAGGTCGAGATCCTCCTTCCCACAATGGAGAGGGGACGCATCATCGTAGAGGCCCTCCGCCCCGAGGTCGAGAACCCTCCGGCCGATAGATCCAGGGCGGAGGTAGCCCTCAAAGAGGGGGGGAGGGTCATCCTACATATCTCCGCCACGGATACCTCAGCCCTGAGGGCGGCCCTGAACAGCTACCTCCGCTGGATCGGCGCCATCACCAAGGCCCTGGACCTATTCGAGGGGTTGAGCGGAGGGGCGTCGAGGGGAGATGCATCAGGGACTGGGAATTTAAATAAGGGGGGAGGGCTTTAGGTTTAGGGGAAGTGAAGAGGGATGGGTTCATCGGATCTGGGCCAGCTTCCACAGAATGTAAGGGAGAGGCTCCTGAGGCTTCAGCAGCTCCAGAATACCCTCCAGAGCCTCGCCGCCCAGAGGCAGAGGCTGGAACTCGAGCTCAGTGAGACGGAGAGGGCTCTGAAAAGTCTGGAGGATGTCCCACCTGAGAGGAAGATCTACAAGTCCGTGGGCGCCCTCCTGGTGGAGAAGGAGAAGGAGGCGGTGGTGAAGGAACTCACCGAGAGGAAGGAGCTACTGGAGGTGAGGGTGAAGGTCCTGGGTAGGCAGGAGGACAAGACGCGGAAGAGGGCCCTGGAGCTCCAGAAGATCCTCCAGAAGGAGCTGGGAATAGAGAGGGGCTCCACTTAGGCCCGTCTTCCTAGCCTCTCCAGCTTCTCCCATCTTGATCTGAGTGATCCTATGAGCCTCCCAGGGTCGCTGGACAGGATAAAGTCCCTCCTCGGCGAGAAGGTCTGCATCCTATTCCACCATAACGCTGACCCCGATGCCCTATGCTCCGCCTACGCCCTCTCCAGGCTCCTGCGGAGGATCAGGGAGGGCGTGGAGGTCACGATCGCCCCGTCGAAGGACCTGAGCAAGATCAGCGAGGGAGTCGCCGAGCACCTTGCCATCCCCCTAGAGGAGGAGCCTGATATCGAGGGGATGGACCTCCTCTTCCTCGTGGATACGGGCTCCCTCCAACAGCTGGAGGAGATGAAGGACCGGGTCCTCGAGTCTGGGGTCCCCATCGTCGTCATAGATCATCACGCCGAGCACCCGGAGACGAGGGAGGCTGCGGCCATCTATGTCGTCGATGAGGAGGCGACCTCGACCTGCGAGATCCTCTACGAGTTCTACAGGGAGGAGGGGATCAAGCCCGATGACCGGGTCGCGAAGGCCCTCCTCATCGGCATCGCCTACGACACCCGACACTTCGCGATGGGGACGCCGAGGACCTTCAGGGCGGTCAGCGAACTCCTCGAGCTCGACGGGGAATTGGCCGAGATCTTCTCTCTCCTCTCTCACCCTATGGATCGCTCCGAGAGGATCGCGAGGCTGAAGGCGGGGCAGCGGATGAAGCTCCACCTCTTAGGGAGGTGGCTCGTCGTCTCCACGGAGGTCGGCTCCTACCAGGCCTCGGCCGCCAGGGGGCTACTCTCCCTCGGCGCAGACCTGGCGATAGTGGGGGGCTCCCGGGACGGGGAGGTGAGGGTCAGCATGAGGTCCACGGAGGAGTTCTACAGGGAGACCTCCATCCACCTCGGTAGGGACGTGGCCATGCCCCTGGGCGAGGCCTTCGGTGGGATGGGGAGCGGACACTCCACCTCCGCCGGCGTGAACGCCTTCGGCGACGTGAATGAGGTGCTCGAGAGGGCGGTGAGGATCCTGGATGAGCGAATAACTCATATTTGAGTAGCCATTCTTTTTAATGGATCGCCGTCTCTATGTTGAAGGAACCCTTGACCATCGTGGAGATCAGAGACCTCACCTACACCTATCCCGGGGCGGACCGTCCGGCCCTGAGGGAGGTGAACCTCTCCATAGAGCGGGGGGAGTTCCTCCTCCTCACGGGGCCGAGCGGCTGTGGGAAGACCACCCTCTGCCGATGCCTCAACGGGCTGATCCCCCACTTCTACAGCGGGAGGCTGGAGGGGGAGGTGTGGGTGGCCGGCCTCCCTGTCCGCGAGACGCCGACCTCGAGCCTCGCGAAGCACGTGGGTCTGATCTTCCAGAACCCCGATAACCAGATCTTCGCCCTCACCGTTGAGAAGGATGTCGCCTTCGGATTAGAGAACCTCGGCTACGAGAGGGAGGAGATGAGGAGGAGGATAGACTGGGCTCTGAGGGTGACGGGGATAGAGGATCTCAGGTACCGGGCGCCCCACGAGCTCTCGGGCGGACAGAAGCAGAGGCTCGCCATAGCCTCCGTCCTCGCCATGAGGCCCGAGATCATCGTCCTCGACGAGCCCACCTCCTTCCTCGACCCAGTGGGGGCGGAGAGCATCCTCGGGATCATAGACCGCCTCAACAGGGAGCTGAACATGACGATAATACTGATAGAACACCGATTGGACCTCGTTGCGCCCTACCTGGACAGGGTCGTGATCCTCAACGATGGGGGGATCGTCCAAGACGGACCCCCGGAGGAGGTCTTCACATCGGAGGAGACGAGGCTCGCAGGGGTCGGGGTGCCACGGGTCACGGACCTCTGGTGCAGGCTAAGGGAGGCCTGGGATCGTCCAGGGCCGCCCCCCCTCACGGCCTCGGAGTTTGTTAAGGCGATCAGGGATAGGTTAAGTCGATCATCGGGGAGCGCTGCAGGGGATATGCCCTTCAAGACGATCATGCGACGGAAGGCCCCCGAGGCGGCAAGGGGGAATCCCATAATAGAGGTCAGGGACCTCCACTTCTCCTACCCGAACGGCGTCAAGGCCCTGAAGGGGGTATCCCTGAAGATTATGAGGGGAGAGTTCCTGGCGATAATGGGCGAGAATGGGGCTGGGAAGACGACGCTGGTGAAGCACTTCAACGGGCTTCTCAGGCCCGATAGAGGCGAGGTCTACGTGGATGGCAAGAACATAGCGGATATGACCGTCGCCTCCCTCGCGAGGAGGGTTGGACTGGTCTTCCAGAACCCCGATGACCAGCTCTTCTCCGAGAGCGTCGAGGAGGAGATCGCCTTCGCCATGAGGAACTTCGCCTTCGACCGAGATACGATAGAGAAGAGGACGACCTGGGCCCTTGACTTCCTCGGGCTTAGTAGACATCGGAAAGCGAGCCCCTTCACCCTCAGCGGGGGGGAGCGGAAGAGGGTGGCCCTCGCCTCCGTCCTGGCCTGGGACCCCGAGGTCATCGTCCTCGACGAGCCCACGATCGGTCAGGACTACGCCCAGAAGGAGCGGCTGAGGGGCCTCCTGATGCGGCTGAGGGAACAGGGGAAGACCATCGTGATCGTCACTCACGACGTGGAGTTCGTCGCGGAGTGTAAGCCCAGGGTCGCCCTCATGGCCGAGGGGAGGATAACCGCCGATGGACCCGCGGAGGAAATACTGACGGACCCGGAGCTCCTCAGGAGGGCGTCGGTGAACCCCCCCGAGATAGCGAAGGTCTTCATACAGCTATCGGAGTTCAGCCTCCCAAGGGATGTGATAAACGTTGACGACGCCTACGACCTCCTTGTAGATCGTCTTAGGGGGTGCGAGGGTTGAGTATGTTGGAGGGCTTGAGGTTCACGGCGATCCCATCGCCGATACACAGGCTCGACCCCAGGGTGAAGTTCCTCCTCGTCTCCATCCTCTTCGTCTCCACGATCCTCTTCTCCAGCCTCCTCCCCCTCCTCATCATCTTCCTCGCCCAGATACCCCTCATCCTCCTCGCCAGGGTCCAGAGGGCATGGCTCAAGACCCTGAGGGGGGCCGTGACCCTCGGCATCATCATCTTCGCCTCAAACCTCCTGGCAAACTACTTCTATCAAGGACGCACCGTGACGACGGGGATCCTCGAGCTCTCACTGGCCATGACCGTGCGCTTCATCGCCCTCATAACGAGCTTCTCCATCTTCTTCCTCACCACCTCCCCCGATAAGCTGAGCCTGGCCCTCGAGAAGGCCCATATCCCCTACGAGTTATGCTTCGCCTTCATAACGGCCATCAGGTTCGTCCCCGTCCTGGCCGAGGAGGCCCAGACGATAATGGACGCACAGAAGGCGAGGGGGTTAGAGCTCGAGGGGGGGAACTTCCTCCAGAGGATAAGGAACTACCTCCCCATCCTCCTCCCCCTCATCATCAACTCAATAAGGAGGAGCTTGGAGCTCGCCGAGGCGATGGAGTCCAGGGCCTTCGGCGCGGTGGAGAAGAGGACGAACCTCTACGAGCTGGAGATGACCAAGAGGGATTACCTCGCCCTCGCACTGTCCCTGGCGGTCCTCATCCTTGTGCTGTATATCCGATTCCGTGTCCCCCTCCCGAAGTACCTTCTCACCCCCTCACGGATCCTGTAGTCGAGACTATTTAGGTATGGTATATATTTTGAACAAAAGATATAAATAGTATAGGACACTTCATAAGGTGACCCCCAATGAAGACCATTCGCAGGGCTCAAAAGGTTGGGCATTCCACCCTCACGGTCTCCCTTCCGGCGGAGTGGGTTAAGAGGAATGGCCTGGAGAAGGGGAGCCCAATCTTCTTCTATGAGGAGAAGGACGGCTCCCTCAGGCTATACGTCGAACCCAAGAGGGTTGATGATGAGGTCGTCATCATCGACGCCGATCGATATGAGGACCCCCTGACCTTGGCGAAGGTCGTGGTTGGGAACTACGTCCTGGGCAGGAGCCTCCTGAAGATCGTCTCCGAGAGGCGTCTGAAGCGCGAGCAGATAGAGGTCATCCGAGAGGTCACCCACCGCCTCATGGGCATAGGCATCGTTGAGACGAGTGAGAACCACCTCCTCCTCCAGTCCTCAGTAGATCCCAAGAGCTTCCCCCTCTCCACGATGCTTAAGAGGCTCTACATGATCGTCTCCACTATGTTCAAGGAGGCCAGGGATGGCCTCATAGATGGGGATATCGAGCTCTCGAAGGATGCTATGAGCCGTGAATACGAGGCAGATACGACCTACTGGCTCATCAGTAGGCTCCTCTCCTCCGCCCAGCAATCCTGGATCACCGCCCAGGAGATGGGAATTATCGACCCCATGGAGATCATCCATGCCAGCCTCATCTCCCGATTCCTCGAGATGATCGGCGACCACTCGGAGTACATCGCCAAGAAGTCCATGGAACTCAAGGGGCTCTGGGACGACCTCCCCGGCGATATCATGAACCTGCTCGAACAGATGGGTTCCCTCGCCTTCACCATAATAGACAAGGCGATGGAGAGCATCATCACCGGGGATGTAAAGGTCGCGAGCGACGCGATAAAGATGAAGGAGGTCGTCGAGTTGAAGGAGAACGAGTTCCTCGGAGCCCTTCAGAACAAGATCAGGGATCTGAAGGCGGCCACCGTCCTCCGGTCGATCGTCTGGGATATAAAGATGATAGTGGAGTACAGCTCAGCCATAGCCGAGATCGCCATAGATAAGGTCTTAGGGAAGGCGGGTAGTTCCCCAAAAGCGAAATGAGATCCTCGAAGTTCCCATCTCAAAAATGAGAGAGAAATCGTCGATTAGGAGGTTTATCCCTCCTGATTTATATATATATCGGTTCAAATGTAAATTTAGTTTACATTAGTATATACCAACTTAGCCCTAATGTTAAATAATGTTGAAGATGATATACCTAACGAGACTTAGAAAAACCTGAGGAGGGGGGAGGGGGATGAGCCATGTTAAGAAGATTGCCAAGGAGATCATAACGGGCATCGATAGGATTATTGAGAAGGTCTCAGACGAGGAGATCAATAGGATTTTGAACGTACTCCTCAACGCAAGGGACGACAAGAAGATACTGATCATCGGGACGGGGAGGAGCGGCTTCGTCGGGAAATGCTTCGCCCTCAGACTGATGCACCTCGGCTTCAACGTATACGTAGCCGGGGAGACCATCACCCCAGCGTTGAAGAAGGAGGATCTGGTGATCGCGATCTCGGGTTCGGGGACCACGAGGACTGTGGTCACCCAAGCGGAGGTGGCGAAGGAGATAGGGGCGAAGGTCATCGCCATTACCTCCCGCCCTGAGTCACCTTTAGGTCGGATCTCCGATCTCGTCGTGGTGGTGAAGGGGAGGACGAAGATCGCCAAGGAGGAGGACTATGTCAGTAGGCAGATGATGGGCGAGCATGAACCCCTAGCACCCCTCGGGACGATGTTCGAACTCTCAACCATGATCTTCCTCGACTGCCTCATCGCCGAATTGATGAATAGAATGGGTGAGAGGGAGGACGACCTAAGAAAGAGACACGCCGTAATAGAATAGACGAAGGAGATTAAAAATCAAGAATTACTTTAAAGACATCCCAAAAGAGGGCGTGGATTTAAGGGGTTTTCTCTGAGCCCTTCTCTTCCTTCTCTATCTCCAGCGGTCTCTCGATGGGGATTGGGGGTGGGGTCGTCGCCATCGTGTAACCGATCCACAGAATGATAACGAGAACCGCATAGACCGCCAGGATCACCGGTAATTTTATCGCCCATTCACTAAGAGCCTCGGAGATCCAGGGCAATCCAAGGGATGGACCAAAGGCCCAGATGAAGTATCCTCCCATTAAGATCAGGCTAACGAGAATTATGAGCACCCCTAAGCTTCTGTCGCTCATCCTATGTACCTCCTAATCCATGTCGCCCTTTATCACTTTTAAGAATTTCCTTCGTGCGAGCATGAAAAGAAGGAGAAGACCTCTCTAAGACTACTCCCAGATCTTGTCGAGTTTTGCCAGTATCTCCCTCTTCCTCTTCTCGAACTCTGAGATGGAGATCTCCCCGACCTTGTACCGCGCCTCCAGTGTCGAGAGCTCCTCTCTGAGCTTCTCCTCCTCCCTCTTCTTCTCCCCGATCATCGAGTCAAAGATCTTCAAGACCGCATCCAAGTCCTTAGAGAGGTTCTCCGCGATCTTCTCACTGATCTTCCCCTCATCGACCAGGGTCTTGATGGATTCATAGCAGCGTCTGGCGGTCTTCTCAAGTTCCATGATCTCCTTAGGGGTCTTTCCCCCTAAGAGATTGTTCAGACAGGCGAGCTGAGCATCCACATAGGAGGTCTCGGTCTCCAACTTCCTTATCTTCTCCTCCAGCTCCGGGGCCCTGCTCTCCAGCTCTGTCCTATCGATCTCCCCGACCGCACATCGAACCCTCAGCTCCTCCAGCTTCAGCTTAGCCTCCTTCAATTCCTCCTTCTTCTTATCGAAGCCCTTCCTGAGCTGCTCTATCTTCTGGTTCCTTACCTGAGTGAGGCTGTTGATCTTCGATTGGTACTCCTCGAAGAGCTTTGTAAAGACGGGCTCCGAGACGTCGCCGTTGCAGAGGACGTCCACGAGCTTGATCTTCCAGATGAAGTAGTTCTTGAGGTCCTCCATGAGGGACCGGATCTCTGGGTCGACCTCCCCTCTTTGGGCCTCCTCCGCAACTACCTCTGAAGGTCTTGTAACCTCCTCCTTGACCTCTTCCACGCCCACCTCAGCCTTCTCCACAGCCTCCTCAGCCTTCTCCGGGGTCTCCTCCGCTTTGAAGAGGGCTGCTCCACAGTAGATGCAGTACAGTGTCTTGGGGACCTCTCTCCCACAGCTTGGGCAGATGACCGTCTCCTCTTCCAAAAACACCACCTCCTCTCTTACCTTGATACCCGGGGATCACTAACAAGGGCTATTATAAGAAGTTGAAGGTGGGAGGGAGCCCGACTTGTTTTTAAAAAATATTAAAGAACGCTGAAGAACGCGCACCTAAATTACATCCTTTAAGGCTGGGCTTCGCCCCTTAAGAGCCCCCGCATCATTATATTAACAAATTATCATAAAATTAATTCATTTGAAAGGTTGATTTTATCACAATATCAGAAATATCCCATCCAGGGAGGATTAATGGATTGAAAAGGCGGGAGTAACCTCCGGAATCCCCCTTCCACCACTCCTCCTAACCCCCTGCTATAGTTGAATATCCTTGTTGTGTTTCAGCTCCCATCCTTGGACCCTATCGACCTCACTCATCGCAAGGAGGGGAAGTAAAACTTAATAGTCCTTTTCCTGTTTGCATATTCAAAATGGGATAAAGGGCGGCCGAACGCCGCCAGGCGGCCGTGGACGTCTCCACGGCGGAGTCCAGCCTGGTTAAGATCTCAGCCCCCCGTGGGTCTTCCTGGGGAGAGCTGAAGACCCGGGTTCAAATCCCGGCGGCCGCACCAATTTCATTCGCGGCGTTCTTCTCTTGTCTCTCTTGGAAGGTGGGGCAGAGGTCCCGTAGGAAGCATTCGGAGCACCTGGGGTTTCTGGCTCTGCAGACTTCCCTCCCGAACTGGATGAGGGCGAGGTGGATATCCAGGTATTGATCCTCGTCGGCGGCCTCCTCCAGTCTCCTTCTTACCTCATCGTAGCCGGCGTTACCTTCTACGATGCCTGTTCTGTGGGCGATCCTGTTTATGTGCCGGTCGATGGGTATCACCCCCTTCTTTGCGCTGAAGAGGAGGAGGATGTCCGCCGTCTTTCTTCCCACCCCTGGGAGGGTCATCAGCTCCTCCCTCGCCTCCTCAAACCCCTTCTCGAGGACCCCACGCAGGTCCCCCGCATACTTCTCCAGGACCAACTGGGCGGCCTCCTTGATCCTCGCGGCCCTCTCTCGGAACATCCCAGCGGGCCTTATCGCCGAAGCGATCTCCTCCACATCCGCCTCAGCCAGGCTCCAGGGGTCGACCCCGACCTCCCTCTCAAGCCTCTCAAAGGCCCTACGCTCATTCCTATAACTGGTGTTCTGGGAGAGGATGGTCCTGATCAGAACCCTGAAGGGGTCAGACCCCTCGGGTCTCCAGCCCCGGCGATAATGATCGAGGACACGCCTCAGGATCTCCCTCGTCCTCTCCAACCCCCTCTCCCACCGCCTAACCGGCCCTAATGGTCACGGACTGAGGGACTATCCCGACCTCACGGATCCTGTCCCGGATAGCCTCGATGAGTCCCTCTAAGTTTATCCTCTTCTTGGCGGAGATGCAGACCCATTCGAGGCCGCGGTCCTCCATCCTGAGCCTCTCAATCCTCTCCGCGACCTGCTCCTCATCCAGGAGATCGATCTTGTTGAAGACGACGATCACCCGGTCCTTGTCAATCCCTATCTCCTCGAGGAGTTTGATGCCTCCCCTGAGTTTCATGGAGAGGAGGGGGAAGGGGTCGGAGATCTCCAGGAGGAGGAGGACGACATCGGCGCTCCTCATATCCTCGAGGTTCAGCTCGAAGGACTTGATGAGGCGGGGGTCCAGGTCGATGACGAAGCCGATGGTATCGATGAAGAGGAAGAACTCGCTCTCGTTGAGGTATCTACGCTGATACTTGCTGCTCAAGGTGGTGAAGGGGTCGTCGCTCACCCTCTTCAACTCCCCCGTCAGGGCGTTGAAGAGACTCGTCTTCCCGGCGTTGTAGTAGCCGGCGATGCAGACCATCGGGTACCCAAGCTCCCTCCGCTTCCTGATCCGCTCCTGCTTCTCAGCCCTCAGCTCCCTTATCCGCTCCCTGATCCTGCTCATACGCCTCCTGAGGGCCCTCAGCTTGCTGTGGTAGGCGTACTCACCCATGCTGCGGAGGAAGGGTCTCTCCGTCCGATATTTGACGCTGGCCCTGAGCTTGAAGAAGGGATACAACTTATCGAGCCTCGCGGCCTCTATCTGGAGCTTTGAGAGGGTGTCGGAGGCCATGAGGTCGAAGATCTCCAGGATCACCTCATACCGGTCGATGACGTCGCATCCCAGGGCCCTTATGAGATTGAGCTTCTGGTTGCTCTTCAGGATGTTGTAGAAGACGACCACATCGATGTCGTTCTTCTTGATGAACTTCCTTATCTCCCTCACCTTTCCCTTCCCGATGAGGTATCGGGCGTAGGGCCTCGCCCTCGTCTGTATGAACTCCCTCGCAACCTCCAGCCCGAGGGTCTCAACGAGGCGCCTGAGCTCGTTCATGCGCACTCGGAAGAAGATATGGTCGTGTACCTCTGTCTTCAGCATGCAGAGGACTGCCCTGCCCAGCGGCTTCTCCTCACCCACAAGGGAGGGTATATCCCGCCTTAGATAAGAATCTTTACCAAAGCCATCGATGCCGATCTCCTCGATGGGCCATCGGGGCGGGGATCAACTATTTAGGGTCCTTTTCACGGAGTTCAGTGGGGGGACCCGCTTGAACCTCGAGGTGGCGAGAGCTCTGAGGGAGATCGCCGACTTCTTCGCGGTGAAGGGAGACCGCTTCAGGTCCAGGGCCTACCGGAGAGCCGCACAGAGGATAGAGAGCCTCACGGAGGACATCAGGGAGGTCCACGCCCGGGGGGAGCTGAGGTCGATCCCCGGGGTGGGGGAGAGCATCGCGAGGGTGGTGGAGGAGCTCATCACGACGGGGAGGTGCAGGCTCCTGGAGGAACTGAGGGAGTCGATGCCCGGCGGCATCCACGAGCTGATGAAGATCGAGGGGATAGGCCCTAAGACGGCCCTCCTCCTCCACAGGAAGCTGGGGATCACGACCCTGGAGGAGCTGGAGACGGCGGTGAGGGAGGGGAGGCTGAGGACGCTGAGGGGCTTCGGCCCGAAGGTCGAGGAGAACATCCTCAAGGCCATCGAGATCCACAGGAGCGCCCAGAGGAGGTTCCTCCTCGGCCAAGTCCTGACGACGATAGAGGCCCTGGAGCGGTATATGGCCGGGTCGGAGGCCGTGGAGCGGGTCATGATAGCGGGGTCGGTACGGAGGAGGAAGGAGACCGTCGGGGACCTGGACCTCCTCGTGGCCTCCGAGAGGCACCTGGAGGTCGTGGAGAGGTTCGTCTCGCTGCCAGAGGTCGTCAAGGTCGTCTCGAGGGGGACGACGAAGAGCACCGTCATCCTGAGGTCCGGCCTCCAGGTGGACCTCAGGGTCGTCGATCCAGAGAGCTTCGGCTCAGCCCTCCAGTACTTCACGGGCTCCAAGGAGCATAACATCAAGTTGAGGAGGATCGCGGTGAGGAGGGGGTGGAAGCTGAACGAGTACGGTCTCTTCGACAGGAGGACGGGGGAGCGGATCGCGGGGGAGACGGAGGAGTCCATCTACAGGGCCCTCGGCCTCGACTACATCGAGCCGGAGCTGAGGGAGGATAGGGGGGAGATAGAGGCTGCGGCGGAGGGGCGCCTCCCACGCCTCGTCAGGGTCGAGGAGGTGAGGGGGGATCTCCACATGCATACGAAGTGGAGCGATGGGACCGGGACGATAGGGGAGATGGTGGAGGCCGCGAGGGCCCTCGGCCTGGAGTACATCGCCATCTGCGACCACTCAAAGTCCATGGCTATCGCCCACGGCCTCGATGAGGCGCGTCTGAGGAAGCAGATGGAGGAGATCGAGAGGCTGAACAGGGAGCTCGAGGGCTTCACGGTCCTCTCGGGGGTTGAGGTGGATATAAAGCGGGATGGGAGCCTCGACCTGAGGGATAAGGTCCTGAAGGACTTGGACTTCGTCGTCGCCAGCGTCCACTCGGGTTTCAAGAGCAGTAAGGAGGAGATGACGAATCGCATCGTCACGGCCCTCCACAACGACTATGTAAGGGCCCTGGGACACCCCACGGGCAGGCTCATCCTGAAGAGGCCCCCCTACAGCGTCGACCTCGAGAGGGTCTTCGAGGTGGCGAGGGAACAGGGCGTCCTCATGGAGATCAACGCCTTCCCGAACCGCCTCGACCTCAACGACGTGAACAGCCGGGCGGCGAAGGAGGCGGGCCTCAGGATGTCCATAGGGACGGACGCCCATACCCCAGACCAGCTGAGGCTCCTCCCCCTCGGCGTCTACGTCGCCCGCAGGGCATGGCTTGAGCCGAAGGACGTCGTGAACACCCTCCCAGTGAAGGAGCTCCTCAGGACCCTGGAGCGCTGAGGGAGGATCGGGTTAGCCGTCTAACCCATCGGAGGACGGTCTCCCTACCCCTTTTCCACGAAACCAGGACGCAGAAGATCACCGAGGCCGCTACGATGGCCGCTGAGGTCAGGAGGCCACCGAGGAGGTTGGTCATCCCCTTGAAGAGGACTCCCCCGAGGAGGGCTCCGAGGCTGTACCACAGGGTCTTCCCCACGCCCTCCACCAGGAGGAGCTTGAGGAGGGGGAGCCTGGAGGAGCCGGCGAGGAGGATTAGGGGCGTATCCGGGAGGGGCGTCGCGGCGACGAGGAGGATGGCCAGGAGGCCGTACCGCCTGATCCATTCCGAGATGCCGTCCTCCGCCTCCTCCTTTATGGCTTCTGAGAGCCCCCAGCCCCAGTAGTAGGTCGTCACCTCCCCGAGGGCTCCTCCCCACCCGGCGGAGGCCCCCAGGAGGAGGGGGTGGTATAGGGCGGTGAGGGGGAGGAAGAGGGGGACGAACATATCACGGCCAACGACGGTGAGGTGGCTGAGGAGGGAGGAGAGGAAGACGCCGAGGAGGCCGAGCTCCCCGAGGGTGCTGTGGACGATGGCCGCCTCGTAGAAGAGGAGGGAGGAGAGGGCCGAGGTCAGGATGACGGCGATCACGCTGACGAGGGCCCTCCTCTCCATCTCCTCTCACCCCATAACCTTGAAGCGTCCCTATACCCCTCGGGGAGATAAGGCTTTCCACGCTACTGAGAACGGATAAAAAGGTGGTTTAGAGGACGTTGATCTCGCACTTGTAGAAGTCGAGGATGCTGAAGCGCCTCCCCACGTTCTGAAGGTAGATATCCATCATCTCGCCAGACTCGGGGCAGTCCACTATGATACCGAAATGCTCCTCCCCCTCCACGGGCTCCACGGCGACCCTGTTCCCATCGACGTATACGGCGACCTTCGCCCCCCCAGCCCCCCTGACGTTGAAGAAGACGAGGTACTGGTTCTTGGGGGTCGGCCCATAGGCGTAGAACTGGACCCGCACAGTCCCGTACTTCCAGGAGCTCTCCACGATCGACTCCCTCTCCTCCTCGGGGGCGGGGTTCCCGTAGAGGCGGACGTAGTCCTGGGCGAACTGGTCCTCCAGGCTGTGGGAGTCCGCTCCTATGTAGCAGTTCCTGAACCACATCGCCGCGTAGCCCGAGGAGACGATGGTCCCGGGGATCGCCGCGCCCTTTGGGTTCTTGGGTGTCAGGGAGAAGACGAGTTCGACGGGCATTTAGGCTTCCTCCTTCTTCTCCTTCTCGACCGGGGTCTCCTCCTTCTTCTTCACCTCGGCCACCGCCGTCTCCAGCTTCTCTGCCGCCGCCTCCAGCTGTGCCTTCTTCGCCTCCTCCAGGACCCGCATCTCCCTCACGGCGCCCTTGTTCCTCGCCAAGAGCTGGAGGTACTCCTCCCTCGTCACCCGCAGCTGGCTCTTGTCGACGATGACCTTGATCTTCGCCATTCCCTTAAAACCTCCCCCTTTAAAATATGGCAGAGTGAATTTAACACTTGCGTCGTAGAGGATGAGGATTTAAGGGGAAAGGGATATCTCCTCTTAGGGGGGATTTATAGGGAAGGGGTGTTGAGATGGGGGGCGCCTCGGTCCTCGTCGTGGATAAGGGTGGCAGGGGGAATGCCATCGCCTGGTGCTTCGCCAGGAGCCCCCAAGTGGAGAGGGTCTACGTCGCCCCTGGGAACGCCGGGAGCTCCCTGATGGAGAAGTGCGAGCAGGTCCCCATCAAGAGCATCGGGGAGATGGTCCGGTTCGTGGAGAGGCGTGGCGTCGACCTCACCTTCGTCGGGCCTGAGGGGTATCTCTCGGATGGCATCGTGAACAGGTTCCACAGGGCCGGGCTGAGACGGATCGTGGGTCCGACGAGGGAGGCGACGATCCTGGAGTCGAGCAAGTGCGATACGAAGGACTTCCTCCATGAGATAGGGGTCCCCATCCCGGAGTACAGGAACTTCAGCGACGTGGAGGAGGCGAGGAAGTACGTGAGGGAGTTCTACGAGGAGCATAGGGACGACCCGAGGGCCAACTTGGTGGTGAAGGCCGATGGACTCGCGGCGGGGAAGGGTTCCATCGTCTGCAACTCCCTGGAGGACGCCCTCTACGCCCTGGACCTCATCATGGTCAAGCGGTTCTTCGGCGACGCCGGGAGGAGGGTGGATATCGAGAGGCGCCTCTACGGACGGGAGTTGATGTTCTTCGTCCTCACCGACGGGAGGACCGTCCTCCCCCTCGAGGCCGCGATGGACTATAAGCCCGCCTACGACGAGTGGGACATCAGGATCAGGCGGTACTGGGGAGGGATCAACCCGAATACGGGGGGTATGGGGGGCTACTCCCCCCACCCATGGCTCGACGAGGGGTTGAGGGAGAAGATCATGAGGCGGGTCGTCGTCCCCACGGTCCGGAAGTTCAGGGAGTTGAGGGGCCTCGAGTACAGGGGGGTCCTCTACTTCGGCCTCATGATCTGCGAGGAGGATGGGGAGCAGAACCCCTACGTTCTGGAGATCAACGTGAGGATGGGGGACCCCGAGGCCCAGGTGATCCTGCCGAGGCTGGAGACGGACTTCTACGAGGTCTCGGAGGCGATCCTGGAGGGGCGCCTCAACGAGGTGAGGCTGAGGTGGGACCCGACCTACAGGCTGGGGATCTGCGCCGTCAGCGGTAGGATCGTGAGGAGCATCGGCGAGGACCGGGGGACCGACTGGTTCTATGGAGGGGGGAGGGGGGAGGAGTACGACGAGAGGATGAATATCGGATACCCCGGACCCCACATCACGAGCCAGCCCATCACGGGCCTCGAGGAGGTCGACCCCCGGTGCATCGTCTTCCACAACGGCACCGAGTTCGCGAGGGATGAGAAGGGGAATATCGACAGGAGGAGGATCCTCACCAGCGGGGGGAGGGTCCTCACCCTCGTCTCCAGAGGGGAGACCCTCCAAGAAGCGAGGGAACTCGCCTACAGGGAGATCAGGAAGATCCGTTTCAGGAACATGAGATACAGATGGGATATAGGGAAGACATAGGATAACAGGAGAAAAGGAGATCTTCTGGGCTATCTCATCCTCTCAAGTTCCTGCAGCATTTGGCAGGTTCTGCAGATTTCCCCTGTGGTGGGTTCTCCGCAGAGTGGGCAGAGGCCGAGGAGGCCTGTCTCCCTCTTCAGGAGTGGCAGTATCCTCTGGATGGATCGGAGGATGGTGAACTTGGTCCCGGGGCGCTTCACCTCGATCCTGTTCAGGAAGTTCCTTATGTCGTTCCTCATCGCCGTCTCCGCGTAGGGGCAGGGCCTGCTCTGGAACCTGATGTCCTTCAGGTAGGCGTAGAGGGTGCTCTCCCTCTCAGGGACCTCGCAGTAGGGCTTCACCCTCCTCACGAACCTCTCGCTGATGCTCATCCCCGCCGGGTCGAGGAGGGCGAGGCGCCTGTGATCCCCCCTGAGGATGTTGAGGAGGACCGTCTGGGCCATGTCGTCGAGGTTGTGGGCCGTCGCCAACCTATCCGCCCCCACCTCCCTCGCGGCCTGGTTCAGAGCCCTCCTCCTCAGGACCCCGCAGAAGGAGCAGGGGGTGAGCGGCCCCCCCTTCGTCCTCTCAGCGATCTCATCGAGGGTGTAGCCGAAGAGCTCCTTGAAGGAGAGGAGCCTGTGCTCCACCCCGAGCTCCCTACAGGCCTCCTCAGCCAGCCTCACGGCCTCATCCCTGTAGCCCCTGATCCCCTCGTCCACCGTCACGGCTATCAGCTCTGCCTTCGGGAAGTCCTCCTCGATCTCGGCAAGTATCTGGAGGAGGCTGAGGCTGTCCTTGCCGCCTGAGACGCCGACGGCGATGCGGCTGTCGTACTCAAACATCTCATATCGGGAGATGGTCCTCCGCACCCTCTCCACTATCGACTCGCAGAAGCACTCACCACAGAGCCTCTCACCGGAGTAGGGGCGGAAGTAGACCGCCTCCCTGACGCCGCAGACAGAGCAGAGGACCATACCAACCCAGCTAAGAGAGGGCAGAGGAGGGCAATAAACCCTCCCAAATCTTATAACCCCAAGTGCCAAGGGCTTAGTGGTGTGATATATGGGCTTCGACCTGAACAAGGCGAGGAGGCTGATGGAGGAAAGGGGGATAGACTGCCTCATCGCCACCTCCCATGACAACGTCTACTACACCTCCGGCAGCGACATAATGACTATAACGGAACTCAAGCGGCTGGCGGCGGTCTTCCTCCCCCTCGACGGCGAACCCCTCTTCGGGGTCCACGCCAACGAGGAAACCACCGCCCGCAGGACCACATGGATCAAGGACGTGAGGGTCTACAGGGGCGGGGAGTGGGAGCCCCTTAAGCCCATAGAGTTCATCGCCGGGGTGTTGAGGGAGAAGGGCCTGAGCGAAGCCCGGATCGGCATGGAGCTGCTGGACCTCCCCGGGCTCTGCCTCGACTACCTCAGGGAGCTCCTCCCCTCGGCCGAGTTCGTCGACGGACAACCCATCTTCGACAGGATGAGGTCGGTGAAGTCCCCCGAGGAGCTGAAGCTGCTGAGCGAGGCGAACATGGCGACGGCGAAGGCCATCACCGTGGCCTTCGAGATGGCGAGGCCGGGGGACACGGAGAGGGAGATAGCGAGGAACATGATGGACCTCACCATTGAGTACGGCGCGGACAAGATCGCCTTCATGACCCTCGGGGCCGGGGAGAACATAAGGGAGGTCCACCACGTCCCCAGCGACTACAGGATCAGGGAGGGGGACCTGGTCCACACGGACTTCGGCGCCTTCTTCAGGGGCTACAGGTCGGATATCTCCCGCATGGCGATCGTCGGCAAGCCTGAGGAAGCAGTGCTGAGGGCCTACGACCTCGTCGTCCAGGCGGAGTGGGCGACGGCAGAGGCGATGCGACCGGGCGCCACGGTCATGGATGTCCACAACGCCGTGAAGGAGTTCTACGAGTCGAGGGGCTACAGATACAGGAGGCCCTTCATCGGACACGGCCTGGGCATAGGCTGCCACGAGCCCCCCTTCCTGGGCCCATCCCATGGCGACTGGGTTCTGGAGCCGGGGATGTTCTTCCAGGTGGAGCCGAGCCTCGTCCTGGGAAGGGCGTGGATCCACACGGAGGACTCCTTCATAGTCGCGAGGGGCGGGGCGAGGAACGTATCCGAGTACAGAGACATCTCGGAGCTGCAGGTAATCAGGTAGGAGGAAGGAAGATAGCAGGTGGTTCGGCTTGAGGAGGATACTTGTTGATGCTGTGAAGTGCGCGGGCTGTCGCTACTGTGAGATGCTCTGCTCCTTCCACCATGAGGGGAAGTTCAGCCCCAGCCTCTCCCGGGTGACAGTCATCAAGGAGGATAGGTACGGCCTCGACTACCCAGTCCTCTGCCACCAGTGCGACCCCTGCCCCTCCGTCGAGGCCTGCCCTACAGGCGCCCTGAGGAGGACGGAGCTCGGCGTCATCAGCCTCGACGAGGAGGCCTGCATAGGCTGTGGGCGATGCGTCGAGGCCTGCCCCTACGACGCGGTGAAACTCGACAAGGCCTCCAGGCCCCTGATCTGCGACCTCTGCGGGGGAGATCCCCTCTGCGTAAAGAGGTGTCCCACAGGCGCCCTCACCTTCACCGAGGCCGAGGTGGAGTTCGAGAAGCCTGAGGAGGCCTTCAGGGCGATCCTGAGGAGGTGGGGGATCGATGCCTAAGCTCTACGGCTACGCGGGGAAGATCCTCCGCGTAGACCTCACAAAGAGGCGGGTCCACGTCGCGGAGCTGGACCGGGGCCTCGCCGTCCAGTTCCTCGGGGGGCGGGGCTTCAACTCCAAGGTCCTCTACGACGGGGTGGGACCGCATACCGATCCCCTCGGACCGGAGAACAGGCTGATCTTCGCCACGGGCCCGCTGGTGGGGACTATGTTCCCCACCGCCTGCAGGTTCAACGTCTCGGCCAAGTCCCCGCTGACGGGGATCCTCGGCGACAGCAACGCCGGAGGTCACTTCGCGGCGGAGCTGAAGTTCGCTGGCTACGACCAAGTCATACTTGAGGGCAGAAGCAGGGAGCCGCTCTACCTCTTCATCAACGACGGCGAGGTGGAGTTCGGGGACGCCTCCCACCTCTGGGGGAAAGATGTCTATGAGACCGACGAGATGATCAGGGCCGACCTCGGCGACAGGAGGATCCAGACCGCGATCGTTGGCCCGGCAGCCGAGAGGGGCGTGAGGTATGCGGGGATATACGCGAACCTGATGAGGGCCGCAGCCCGGACGGGGATGGGGACCGTCATGGCTTCAAAGGGGGTGAAGGCCCTCGTGGTCAGGGGGACGGGGTCCATCGAGGTGGCCGACCCCCGGAGGTTCGAGGAGATCGTGGAGGAGGTCGAGGAGGAGATCTATGGCCACGAGCAGTACTGGCCGCGGAGGAGGATGGGGACGACGAGGATCCTGATGATGGCGAATAGGGCGGGCTTCCTCCCGACGAGGCACTATACTTCAGGGATCTTCGAATACGCCGAGGAGGTGAGCGGGGAGAGGCTCGCCGAGGAGTACAACGTGAAGACGAGGGGCTGCTTCGCCTGCACCATACCCTGCAGCCGCTTCTACGTCGTCAAGGAGGGGAGGTTCGCGGGGCTCTACGGAGAGGGGCCGGAGTACGAGGCCCTCGGCTCCTTCACCGCCCGTGTGGGGAACAGGGATCTCGACCTCGCCCTGAAGGCGAACGATATGTGCAACAGGCTCGGCCTCGACGCCCTCACCACAGCCGAGTGCATCTCCTGGGCGATGGAGCTCTACGAGAAGGGACTCCTCACCAGAGAGGAGGCCGATGGGCTGGACCTCTCCTGGGGGAACGGGGAGGCGATCCTCACCCTCATCGAGAAGATAGCCCAGAGGGAGGGCTTCGGCGACGTCCTCGCCGACGGGTCGAGGGCGGCCGCGGAGAAGCTAGAGAGGGGCCTGGAGCTGACGATGCAGGTGAAGGGCCTCGACATCATCATGGCGGACCCCAGGGGATTGAAGGGCTTCGGGCTGGGCTACGCCGTAGCGAGTAGGGGCGGGGACCACCTCAGGAGCGAGCCCTTCATAGAGCTGAGCGACGACCCGAGGCGGGGCCTGGAGATGTTCGGGGTCCCTGAGGCCACCCTGAGGCTCGCCTATAGGGGGAAGGGGAAGCTCGTCTCCTACTTCGAGGACTGGTGCGCCGTCATCGACGCCCTCGAGGTCTGCAAGAACATCATGGAGAACATGGAGATCCTCCCCTTCGAGAGGGCCGCGGAGGTCATAGAGGCCGCGACGGGCCTCTCCCTCTCGGCCTCTGAGGTCCGCCTCGTCGGGGAGAGGATCGTGAACCTGGAGCGGGCCTTCAACGTCCGGGAGGGGATCAGGAGGAAGGATGACTCCCTCCCCAGGAGGTTCAGGGAGGAGACCCTCCCCGAGGGGCCCAGCAGCGGCACCGTCTTCGAGCAGGAGCCGATGTTAGACGAGTACTACGCCGAGCGGGGCTGGGACCGGGAGACGGGGATACCGAGGCGGGGGACCCTCGAGAGGCTCGGGCTGGAGTACGTCGTCGAGGACCTTGAGAGACTTGGAGTGACTCCCCCTTAGGGCGAGTGTAGAAGCCTCAACCCCCATGGGAGACGGGGAGGATCACGACCTCATCTCCATCCTTGAGCCTCGTCTCCAATCCCTGGAGGGCCCCTATCTCGAAGCCGTTGACGAGGATGAGGGCACGGGGGAGGGGGCTACGGAGGACGGGGTCGAGGAGAGCCTCCTCGAAGGCTGGACCCAGTTCCGAGACGAGGCGGTCGATGACTTCCTCTAACCTCGGGTCTCCGTCGAAGCGGAGGTGGAGGACCTCACCCCCTGAGAACTCGCTGAGCGTTCCGAGGAGCCTCACCCGTATCTCGACCATCTGCCTCCCCCCTCCGCCCTACCCTCTTCTCCACGGTGACCTATAAACCTTCAAGAAGCCTTCGTCGAGGATACGAGAATATCAAAAGATGATCGATTCTCAGGTTTCCCTCTTCTCCTTCTCGCCGATCTTCCTTAGGCCGTAGAAGCCGATGGGCGCGAACCCCACCTCAGGCATCACGCTGGGGATCAGCATGATCGTGTTCGTCCCCGGCTGTTGCCCGATCTCGTAGAGGATGTTCATCCACCTCAGGGCCAGGGCCTTGGGGTTCTTCTCATAGAGATCCGCGGCCTCGATCATCTTCTGGGCTGACTGAAGCTCTGCCGTCGCGAGCGTCACCCTCGCCATTCTCTCCCTCTCTGCCTGGGCCTGCCTCGACATGGCGTCCTGGAGTATCGATGGGATGATCACGTCCTTCACCTCGACCGCGGTGACCTTCACCCCCCAGGCCTCCGTCTTTTCGTCGATGATCTCCCGGAGGTGGGCCCCCACCTTCTCCCTCTCAGCGAGGAGCTCGTTGAGGTCGATCTTCCCTATGACCTCCCGGAGGGTCGTCTGGGCGGCCCATTGGGTCGCTGAGAGGTAGTCCTCCACGTTCAGGATGCACTTCTCCACGTCAACGGGCTTGCAGTACATCACCGCGTCCACATTCACCGGGACGTTGTCAATCGTCAGCGTCTGCTCCGTCCTGAAGGGGATCGTCATGATCCGCGTCGATATCGTCCGCGGCACCCGCTCTATCAGGGGTATCACGTAGGTCACGCCCGGGCCCCTTATCCCCACGTAGCGCCCGAGCCTCAGGACGGGTATGCGCTCCCACTCCTTGATGATCCGTATGCCGCTGAGCAGGAAGAGCACCACGATTATCACTATGAGAGCACCTAAAAAGCCCAACGCATTCATATTCCTCCCCTGAATAGGGATCTCTGAAAGGGGAAGTTAAACCTTTTCCTCTGCCCCTCTCACCACGAGGATCAACCCCTCCCTCCCGACGACGACGATTTCCTCCCCCCTTCTGACTGGCCTCCCCTCCGCCCTCGCACGCCAGTACTCCCCCAGCACCCTGACCTCTCCCAGGGGATCCAGGTCTGAGACGGCGACCCCCCTCGCCCCGATGAGGGCCCTGGCCCCTGTCCTGGGCTTGAGACCCCTGGTCTCAGCGATCTTATAGACCAGGAACCCGAAGACGGCGGCTATCACAACGGAGACGGAGACGAGGACCTCCTGGATCCTTCGGGCGACCTCCCGCCTCAGCAGCCACTGAGGAGAGGGAAATAGGAAGAGGGATGCGATGACGAGGCACGCGGCGCCGCTCACGGCTAAGACCCCGATATGCGTCTTCAACTCCGCGATGATGAGGGTGACGCCCAATACGAAGAAGAGGACCGCCGCGGGTGTGACCCCGATGGCGCCGAGGGAGACGAGGGATAGGATGAGGCAGATGGCTCCGGCGATCTCCGCCCCCCACCCCGGGGTCTTGATCCCGATGAGGAGGGTGAAGAGGCCGATGATCAGGAGGAGGGAGCTCACCAGGGGGTTGAAGAGCACTCCGAGGAAGAAGACCTGAAGGCCAGGCGTGTAATCGATCACCTGAGCACTGCCTATCCCCTCAAAGTCTACCCTGGTTATGTAGTCGTAGCTCTGTGCTTCGTCCTTTGAGACGACCCTCCACTGCTCGACCCCCCCGGGCCCCTCGACCTTGAGGAGGGAGAGGCCCTCCAACCTCTTGAGGAGGTCAGTTAAGTCCTCGGCCGTGACCTCGATGACCCCCTGAGCCAGAGCCTCCTCCGGGCCGAGGTTCAGGTTCTCGGTGACGAAGAACCTCGCCGCCGTCTCGTTTCGACCGTGGAGCCTGGCGTGGTTAGTGATGAGGTCTGCGTAGGCGTTGACGTACTTGGAGGACTCCACCACCTCCCCTGTTGGGAGGACAGGCTGGCAAGACCCTATCGTCGTCCCTGGGGCCATGGCGGCTATGTGAGAGGCCATCAGGATGTAGGTCCCCCCGCTCCAGGCTGCTCCCCCGCTCGGATAGACGAAGACACAGGTGGGCGTCGCCGAGTTCTCGAGCAGCTTCATGATCTCTCGGACCGCCCCCGCCTCCCCGCCCGGGGTATCCTCCTCAAAGACGACGAGGCGGGCGGAGACGGCCTCGGCCATCGCCAGGGAGTCCTCGACCATGACCCTCGTCGCCTGGGTGATCTCCCCCCTCACCTCGACGAGCAAGACGGTATTTGCACCTTGCTCCGCGGAGATGAGGACCAGGCTCGGGGTGAGCAGGAGCACGGCCATCAACCATAACAGCCCGGCTATCGAGTGGGCTCTCCCCGAGGCCTCCATCAATATTTTTTAAGAGCGGAGGGTAGATAAACTGATCGAGGGCAGGACGTTATGCGCCTTTGAACCGTGATGGAGATGTCCAGGAGGAACTATAGCCTGAGGGAGTATCAGGAGATGCTGAGGGAGAAGGTCAAGCGGAGGGAGCTCAGGTGTCCGAGGTGCGGGAACGAGGAGGACTTCATGGTCAACGAGTTAGGCCATGTCTTCTGCAACAGATGCTATGAGAAGATCAGGTTCGTGAGGTGGGACGAGAGATAGGAGGCTCGAGGAGCATGGTCTCAGCCTCCGGAATCCATGTGACGGTGAAGTTCTTCGCCCTGCTCAGGGAGATCGTCGGGGCGTGGAGGGTGAAGCTCCCCCTCCCTGAGGGAGCTACCGTGGGGGAGGCCCTGAAGGCCTTGGCTCAGCAGTATGGGCAGAGATTCAGGGACTATGTGTACGACGAGGAGGGGCGGGTCCGAGGGCACCTCATCTTCCTCATCAACGGGGAGAGCATCAAGGCCCTGAGGGGCTTCGAGACGGTTCTAAGGGAGGGGGATACCCTGGTAATCCTCCCCCCAGTGGGAGGGGGATGACGGTCGGCCCCTCAGAGAACCCTCCTTATCGTCACTTCCCCGTCCTTGGAGATCACCGCCTCGGCGTGCCTGAGGGCCCAGCAGCTGATGACGACCCCCACGGGGAGGGAGGCGGGGTGCCTCGCTGCGACCTCGATGTGGAGGTCGTAGGCCGTTGGTCCCTCTCCCAGGCCCATGACGCCTATGCCGAGTTCGTTGACCTTCTCCAGCAGCTCCTCCTCCAACGCCGCGACCCTCGGGTCGGGGTTCCTCTCCCCAACGGGCCTCAGGAGAGCCCTCTTGGCGAGGTACATGCAGATATCCTCCCCCCCTCCCACTCCCACCCCCACCAGGTAGGGGGGGCATCCAAGGGAGCCGGCGGACGCCACCGCCTCTATCACGAAGGCCTTCACGCCCCTGAGGCCGACGCCGGGCTTCAGCATCCCCAGGGCCGCGACGTTGCTGGAGCCCCCTCCCTTCGGCATGGCTATCAGCTCCAGCTTATCCCCCTCCACGAGGTCGATGTAGAGGTGCGGCACGTAGCCGTTCCTACCCACGTTGTCGCCGGTGTTCCCCTCGAATAGGTCGACGGCATTCGGCCTTAAGGGGACCTCCTCCGTCGCCCTCCTCGTCGCCCTGACCAGTATCTCCCTCAGCCTCGACCGGATGGGGAACCCGTCGCCCAGCCTCACAAAGAAGCTGATCACCCCTGTATCCTGGCACATCGGGAGCGACCTCTCCCCCGCGATCTCGACGTTCCTCAGGATGTTCTCCAGCTGAGACCTCCCCAGCACCCCCTCGGTCCTCTCCCTAGCCCTCCTCAACCCCTCGAGGACGTCCCCGGGCAGCTCCGTCGCGGAGATCCTGAGCAGCTCCACCGCCGTGTCCTCGACGATCTGCTCCAAGCTCTTCACCTCTCCTCACCTCAGGGCCTTAAGTATCCTCTCCTTCTTCTCCATAACCCTCTTCCTCACCTCCTCAGTGAGGTTATCCCCATGTGAATCAATCGTTATGAGCATCGGCCCGAAGTCCTCAACCTCGAAGACCCATAGGCATTCAGGCATCCCCAACTCCTCCAGCCAGTAGACCGCCCTCACCCTCCTGATCCCATCGGCGGCTAAGACGGCCGCCCCCCCTGTGAGGTAGCCGTAGACACATCCAAACCGCTCGCAGGCCCTCGTCGTCCTCTCCCCCATCCCGCCCTTCCCTATGATCATCGCCGGGCGGAAGGCCTCGATGAACCTGTCCTCGAAGATCTCCATGCGGGCCGAGGTCGTGGGCCCCGCCGCCACGACCCTCCACTCGCCGCCCACCCTCCTCATGACGGGCCCGCAGTGGTAGACGCCCCCCCCTCTGAGATCCAGGGGCAGTCGCCCTCCCCTCTCGTGGATCTCCAAGGCCTTTCGATGGGCCTCGTCCCTCGCAGTGACAATGGTGCCGCTGAGAAAGACGAGGTCTCCCACCCTGAGTCTCCGGAGAACCCCCTCCTCTACTGGGGTTTCCAGGTGATATTCCATGCTTCAACCCTCAATCAGTCTCAGGGCTTACCCCTAAAATACTTTTCATGGGCGAGGCCCCTCGGCATGTTGAGGTCGAAGAAAAAGGTTAAAGGGGCGGTTCCAAGTAGTATGAGAGATAAGCGAGAGGGTGGCAGGTCGAGGGATGTCGACGCTCTTGGCCGGTCGGGTCATTAGGATCTCCGAGCGGAATGGGAGGTTCTCCGAGAGGGTCAAGGCGCTGAGCGGGGAGGAGATCGACCTCTGCTTCCAGTGTGGGGGGTGCTCCTCTGCCTGTCCCATGACCTCCCAGATGGACCTCCTCCCCTCCAAGGTCATGAGGCTCGTCCAGCTGGGGGAGGAGGCTGTCCTCAAGTCCCGGACACCCTGGATCTGCAGCACCTGCTTCAACTGCGCGGCGAGGTGCCCCAGGGGGATAGATATCGCGAACGTGATGGAGGCCTTGAGGCAGATGCTCCTCAGGAGTAAGTTCGACCACTTGAAGCTCGAGACGGTGGGGAGGGAGGAGCTGAGGGAGATCCCGCCCATAGCCCTCATCAGCAGCCTGAGGAAGTTCACCTCCTGAGGAGGACGTGGGATGAGGTTCGCCTACTACCCCGGCTGCACCCTCAAGACGACCGCGAGGAACTATGAGGACTCCGCCCTCGCCTCGGCGAGGGCCCTTGGAATGGAGCTCCTGGAACTCCCTCGCTGGAACTGCTGTGGGACCGTCCACGCCTTGGCTAAGGACGACGTGATGCACTACCTCGCGCCCATAAGGGTCCTCGTAAGGGTGGAGGATATGAACAGGGAGGGAATCCTCGAGGGGAACTACAGGCTCGTGACCCTCTGCGCCATGTGCTACAACACGCTGAAGAGGGCGAACGGCGTGGTAAAGGAGGACCCCGATAGGATGAGGAAGCTCCACGACATCATGGAGAGGGAGCAGCCCTACGAGGGAAAGGTGGAGGTCCTCCATCTACTGGAGCTCCTGAGGGAGATGGGCTTCGAGAAGGTGGCCGAGCGCGTCGAGAGGCCCCTGACGGGCCTGAGGGTCGCGCCCTACTACGGCTGCCTTCTCCTGAGGCCGAGGGGCTTCGGCATAGACAACCCTGACAGCCCGAGGGTGATGGAGGACCTGATAAGGGCCCTGGGAGGGGAGGTCGTGGAGTTCCCCTACAGGGCGAGGTGCTGCGGCTCCTATCACACGGTGGAGCGGAAGGACATCGTCGCCGAGGCAGCCTATAAGATCCTATCGCAGGCCCGGGAGATGGGGGCCGAGATCGTCGCCCTCGCCTGCCCTCTCTGCAGCTTCAACCTCAGCGAGAGGCAGGATGAGGTTGAGAGGGAGTTTCCAGGTTTCAGGAAGATCCCCGTCGTCTACTTCACCCAGCTCATGGCCCTCGCCTTCGGGCTGGGTGAGGACGTATGCGGCCTGGATCAGAACCACGTGGACCCGAGGCCGCTTTTAAGGAGTAAGAGCCTGATATGAGGTGTCGAGGGAGGAGCCATGGGTGAGGAGCGCTCGACCGTGACGATCTATGTGATGGGGAAGGCCTATGAGGTCCCGGCGAGCCTCACCATCATGAAGGCGATGGAGTACATCGGCTACAGGTTCGTGCGGGGAGCCGGGTGCCGGGCCGGCTTCTGTGGCGCCTGCGCGACCCTCTACCGGAAGAAGGGTAGCTACAAGCTCGAGGCGGCGCTGGCCTGCCAGAAGGTCGTGGAGGATGGAATGTACATAGCGACGATCCCCTTCGCCCCGGCCGAGAAGAGGACCTACGACATAAACAAGCTGAGGCCTACGCCCAACGTCCTCCTGGAGTACTACCCGGAGATCGCGAGGTGCCTGAGCTGCAATACCTGCACGAAGGCCTGCCCACAGGACCTCCAGGTGATGGACTACGTCCAGGCGGCGATAAGGGGGGATATAGAGGAGGTCGCCCGCCTCTCCTTCGACTGCCTGTCCTGCGGCCTCTGCGCGATGAGGTGCCCCGCCGAGATCGTCCCCTATAACGTCGCACAGCTGGCGAGGAGGCTCTACGCGAAGTACTTGGCGAAGACCTCCGAGCACCTGATGAGGAGGCTGAAGGAGATCGAGGAGGGGAAGTTCGACGAGGAGCTGAAGAGGCTGAAGGGCCTCAGCAGGGAGGAGCTGAAGGAGCTCTATGATAAGAGGGAGATAAGGGTGTAAGGAGATGGCGTACCCAGATTATATGCGGAGATCGATAGAGGTCGTCGAGGAGACGAGGGACTCACGGATAGGGAAGGAGTTCCCGAGGATGACCCCGGAGGAGAGGGAGGAGGTCCTCAGGGAGTACCACCCAGACTACAGGGAGGGGGCGAAGAGACGCCTGAGGATAGGACCCAACAAGGGGGACCTGATGCCCCATGAAGTGGCGGACCTCCTGGAGGCCCACCCCCTCGTCACGCCGGAGGAGATAGACCTCTCGGACATCTACTACGACGTGGACGTCCTCGTGATAGGCGGCGGGGGGGCCGGCCTGAGCGCGGCCCTCCTGGCGACGGAGAGCGGGGTCGAGAGGGATAGGGTCCTCCTCGTGACGAAGCTCAGGCTCGGCGACTCGAACTCGAAGATGTCCCAGGGCGGCATCCAGGCCGCGGACGGCCCCGATGACAGCCCCGTCCTCCATTTCCTCGACGTCATGGGAGGGGGGCACTTCGCCAACGACCCCGACCTCGTCGAGGTCCTGGTGAAGGAGGCGCCGGACGTCATCAGGTGGCACGAGGAGCTCGGCGTCATCTACGACAAGAACCCGGATGGGAGCATGGTCCTCGCCTCAGGCGGCGGGACCTGCAGGAGGAGGATGCACTCCTGCAAGGACTACACGGGCCTCGAGATCACGAGGGTCCTCATGGACGAGTTCAGGAACAGGGAGATACCCCTGGCGGAGTTCACGAGCGCCGTGGAGCTCATCACCGATGACCGGGGGGCGGTGGCCGGCGCCGTCCTCTACAACATGGAGACGGAGGAGTACTACGTCGCGAGGGCGAAGGCGACGATCCTCGCGACGGGGGGCTACGGCCGGCTGCACATCCAGGGCTTCGAGACGACGAACCACTACGGGGCGACGGGGGATGGGATCGTCCTCGCCTACCACGTCGGCGCGAGGCTGAGGGACCTCGACGCGACCCAGTACCACCCCACGGGGGCCGCCTACCCAGAGCAGATCGTGGGACAGCTCTGCACGGAGAAGCTGAGGACCCATGGAGCCCAGCCCGTGAACAGGGACGGAGAGCTCTTCGTCCATCCTCTGGAGCCGAGGGATGTGGAGGCAGCGGCGATCATCAGGGAGTGCTATGGGAGGGGTAAGGGGATAGTGACGCCGACGGGGATGAGGGGGGTCTGGCTGGATACGCCCCTCATAGACATCATCCATGGGGAGGGGACGATCGAGAGGAGGTTCGCGGCGATGCTGAGGCAGTATAACCGCTTCGGCATAGATATCAGGAAGGAGCCCATCCTCGTCTTCCCCACCCTCCACTACCAGAACGGGGGGGTCGCGATCAACGTGAGGGCCGAGACGAGCGTCCCAGGCCTCTTCGCCGCAGGGGAAGTCTCAGGGGGGGTCCACGGGAAGAACAGGCTGATGGGGAACTCACAGCTCGAGCTCTACGTCTTCGGCAGGAGGGCTGGCCGCTACGCCGCAGAGTACGCGAGGAAGACGAGGCTCGGAAGGCTCACCCTCGACCACGTCCTCCGCTACGAGCGGTGGCTCAAGGAGGCGGGGATCGAGACGAATCGGAGGGCGCCGATCCTCCTCCCCGAGTACAGGGGGGAGAGGGTGCTCACCCATAGGATACGCCTCTTCTGATGGGCAGTGGGGGTCAGATGAGCGGGGAACATAGGATAGGGGTCTTCGTCTGCGAGTGCGGAGGGAACATCGGCGACGTCGTGGACGTCCCCCGCGTGGTGGAGGCCGTCAAGGGGCTGGAGGGCGTCGTCTACGCGAGAAGAGAGAGGTATCTCTGCTCCAAGCCCAGCATCGCGAGGATAAGGGAGGCGATAAGGAGGAGGGGCCTCAACAGGGTCGTCCTCGCCTGCTGCACCCCGAAGATGCACAGAGAGACCTTTAGGACCAACATCGAGGAGGAGGGCCTCAACCCCCAGTTCCTGGAGATCGTGAACATCAGGGAGCAGTGTTCCTGGGTCCACGGGGACGACCCCGAGGGGGCGACTCAGAAGGCCTTGGACCTCATCAGAGGGGCTGTCGAGAGGACGAAGTGGTCGGTCGCCCTGGAAGCAGGGGAGATGGAGGTCACCCCCGCCGTCCTCGTCATCGGAGGAGGCGTCGCCGGCATCACCGCCTCCCTCCGCCTCGCCGAGTACGGCCTCAAGGTCTACCTCGTCGAGAGGGAGCCCTCCATCGGGGGCCACATGATCAAGTACCCCAAGGTCTTCCCCACCCTCGACTGCTCCCAGTGCATCCTCACCCCGAAGATGGCGAGCGTCTCCCAGAACAGGAACATAGAGCTCCTCACCTACGCCGAGGTGAGGGGGATCACCGGGGTCCCCGGGGACTTCCACGTGAGGGTCTTCCTAAAGCCGAGAGGTGTGAACGTTGAGGAGTGCATCGGCTGTGGCACCTGCAGCCGCGTCTGCCCCGTGGAGACCGTCGACGACTACAACGAAGGCCTGGGAAAGAGGAAGGCCGCCTACATCCCCTTCCCCCAGGCCGTCCCATCCGCCTACACCATAGACTTCGAGGCCTGCACCCGCTGCGGCAGGTGCGTCGAGGCCTGCCCGAGGGGGGCGATAGACCTGGAGGATAGGGGGAAGGAGGTGGAGCTTAAGGTCGGGGCCATCATCCTTGCCACGGGATTCCAGCTCTATGACATGACTCGTCTGCCCCAGTACGGCTACGGGAAGTACCCCAACGTCATCACCTCCCTCCAGATGGAGCGGATCCTGGACGTGACGGGGCCGACGGGGAGCCGGCTCATCGTCCCGGCCACGGGGAGGGAGGTGAGGAGCGTCGCCTTCATCCTCTGCGCCGGGTCGAGGGACACGGAGGTGGGTGTCCCCTACTGCAGCCGCGTCTGCTGCCTCTACGCCATGAAGGAGGCGGAGCTCCTCAGGGATAGGGGCGTGGAGGTCTGGATCCACTACATAGATATCAGGGCACCCGGCCGGAGGTACGAGGAGTTCTACAGGGCGGCCCAGGAGAAGGGGGTCCACTTCGTGAAGGGGAAGGTCACGGAGATCATACCCGAGGGGGATCGGGCCCTGGTCCGTGGGGAGGATATGATGCTCAACGCCATCATCGAGAACCCAGTGGACCTCGTCGTCCTCTGCCCGCCCATCGTGACGGGGGAGGAGACGCTGAGGCTCGCGGAGATGCTGAAGGTTCCCGTGGACGAGGACCAGTTCGTCCTGGAGCGCCACCCGAAGCTCGACCCCGTCGCGACGAAGAGGGACGGCGTCTTCGCCTGCGGCATGGTCATCGGGCCCAAGGACATCCAGTCCACGACGGCGGAGGCGGAGGCGGCGGCGATGAAGGCCGTGAACTTCCTCTCGAGGGCGAGGAGGGTGGAGCCCAATAAGGCCTTCCTCATCGACGAAGACCTCTGCGACGGCTGCGGTCGATGCGTCGAGATCTGCCCGGAGGGGGCGATAACCCTCGAGGGGGGGAAGGCCGTGATCAACGAGGTCGTCTGCAGCGGCTGCGGGGCCTGCATCCCCGAGTGCCCGAGGGAGGCCCTGGACCAGCATGGGCTCTCGGAGGAGCAGCTCAAGGCCCAGATCAGGGGGATTCTGGAGGGCTCGGAGGCCGAGATCAAGATCCTGGCCTTCCTGGAGGAGACCGTCGTCTACACCGCGGCAGACCTCGCGGGCCTCGCCCGCCTCTCCTACCCCAGCAGCATAAGGATCCTGCCCCTGCCCTCCATGAGCAGGCTGAAGATGAGCCACCTCCTCTACGCCTTCGCCCATGGGGCCGACGGGATCATGATGCTCGAGGCACCTGAGAAGGAGGGGCCCTATGGGAGGGCCCACGTCATCTCGGAGGAGAGGGCGGAGGAGTACCAGTACGAGATCGAGGACCACGACGTGGACGGCTTCAGGCTCTGGTACTCCAAGGTCTTCGTCCCCGACTGGAGGAAGCTGGAGAAGATCTTCAGGACCTATGATACCCTCATAAGGGACGAGGGGCCCCTCGACCAAGAGGTGAGGGAGGCCTTATTGGAGGAGTTGGGCGAAGGGCCCTCTTAATCCCCTTTTACGGGAAGACTTTTCTCTAACCCCTCCAAAGGATAGAGGAGGTATCAGGTTGTCTGTGAGCAAGGAGGAGTTGCTCAAGGAGGCAAGTAAGTGGGGGGCTCTCTCCCTTAAGGGCCATTCCTTCTACCGCGGCAAGATCGAGGTCATCCCCAAGTGTGCCATAAGGGGCCTCAGTGACTTCTCCATATGGTATACGCCCGGCGTCGCGAGGCCGTGCAGGGAGATCGAGAGGGACAGGGAGGCCGCCTACGACCTCACGAGCGAATGGAACCTCATAGCCGTCGTCAGTGATGGAACCCGGGTCCTCGGCCTGGGGGATATCGGCGGTCAGGCGGGCATGCCCGTGATGGAGGGGAAGGCCCTCATCTTCAAGTACCTCGGCGGCGTCGATGCCTTCCCCATCTGCCTTGCCACGAAGGACCCCGATGAGATCATCACCGCGGTGAAGTGGCTCGAGCCCACCTTCGGCGGGATAAACTTGGAGGATATAGCGAAGCCAAAATGCTTCTACATCCTCGAACGCCTTAGAAAGGAGATGGAGATCCCCGTCTGGCACGACGATCAGCAGGGCACAGCCGCTGTGGAGCTCGCGGCCCTCATCAACGCCCTGAAGATCGTCGGGAAGAAGATGGATGAGGTACAGGTCTGCATGATAGGCTCCGGCTCCGCCAACACGCGGACGGCCTACGTCCTCATGGCGGCGGGCGTGAAGCCGGGGAACATCATCATGACGGATAGCAAGGGGATCCTCCACCAGGGGAGGGAGGACCTCGAGGGGACCTATAAGTGGGACCTCTGCCTGAAGACGAACGCCGAGGGGAGGGTAGGAGGGAACGCAGAGGCCATGAAGGGCGCCGATGTTTGCATCGCCCTCTCCCGATCCGGGCCCGGGGTCATCAAGAAGGAGTGGATCTCCAGCATGGCGGACGATGCGATCATCTTCACCTGCGCAAACCCGATACCGGAGATCTGGCCCTGGGAGGCGAAGGAGGCGGGGGCGAGGATCGTGGGGACGGGGAGATCCGACTTCCCGAACCAGATAAACAACTCCCTCGTCTTCCCAGCCATCTTCCGAGGGGCCCTCGACGTAAGGGCGAGGACCATCACCGATGAGATGTGCATCGCCGACGCCGAGGAGCTGGCGAGGTGTGCCGAGGAGAAGGGTCTAAGCGAGGACCACATCCTCCCGACGATGGAGGACTGGGAGATCTACCCGAGACAGGCCGTCGCGACCGCGGTGAAGGCGATGGAACAGGGGATAGCGAGGATAAAGCTGAGCAGACAGGAGCTCTACGACCACGCCGCCTCCATCATAAGAAGGACCCAGGAGATCGTCAAACTCCTCATGAGAGAAGGATTAATCAGGCCACCCCCTCCAGGGCTGTAGAAAGACGGGGCGGGGCTCAGCTCCCCCTTAACGGGGCTCGAGGAGACTTACCGAATTCCAATGCTTTTTATTTTTGTTCTGCCCATTATCCTGTGGGGTTGAGTAGGGTGAAGTTGGGAGGGGTGTGATCGCGGTCATGCCCTATTGTGTTGAATGTGGTGGGAAGTTGAAGTTCGATAGGAAGCTCAAGCAATACGTCTGTCAGAGCTGTGGTCTGACCTACACAGATGCCGAGCTCCTCGAGGCCAGGTGGAGGAGGCTGGACGTTGAGGAGGATGAAAAGAAGAGGAGGAGCCGGGAATACCTGGATTGGTGGTTCAAGAGTAAGAAGAAGCAATAGTGAGAAAGATAGAATGGAGAGATCCTCGTCCATAGCAGCGTCAGAAGAGGACTGAACTCATAGATATAAGGCAAGGTGGTCCCCATGGCCTTCCGGATCGATAACGAGAACAGGGCCTTCAGGAACCTGGTGGCGATATACCAGGATCACGCACGTGAGGTCATCGAGATCTTCCGCAAGATCCTATCCATGATAGAGGATCTGGTAAAGGGAGACAGGTCTAACATCGAGGAGAGGCTGGAGGAGGTCGAAGACCTCCATGAGAGGTCCTTGGAGATCAAGAGGGCGATGGTGAAGGAGCTGAACGAGCCCGGGAGCCCCCTCATAAACAGGGAGGGCCTCTTCAGGCTCATAAGCAAACTGGGGGAGATCGTCGACTACGTCGAGGGCATCGGCGTGATGATCTGGGAGATGGCGGAGATGGGATGGGAGGTCCCCGAGGGAGTAAGGGGAGACTTGATAAAGATGTCCGAGGCCACCTTCGAGACCCTCCTCAAGCTCAGGGAGAGCCTCCTCGCCCTCGGGATGAACTCCCCCAGGGCGCTCAGCCTCGCAAAGGAGGTCGAGAACCGTGAGCGTGACGTAGACCGGATCCATAGGAAGCTGGATCTGGAGATCATCACGAGCAAGGCCGAGCTCCCCATCATCCTCCTCCTCAGGGATATCGTCCAGCTCCTCGAGGATACGGCCGATAGGGCAGAGCAGGCGGCAGACCTCGTGAGGATCCTGGTCCTGTGAGGTGACCCCTTTGGTGGAGTTCATCGCGACGGCCGAGGCCATCGAGGACCATAGGCTCATCGTATGGGACCCCAAGGAGGGGTCCCGCCTCTACGCCTCCGGATTCTATGGTAAGCCCCTCGGCATCTCGAAGCCCAAGGAGCTGGACTTCGACGTCCCCCTCATCCTCGACCTCATCGAGGGCGTGTACCTATTGGAGAAGGGGAGGATCAGGGTCGTGGCCGGTCCCGGGGGAAGGGAGATGTCCGTGGAGGAGCTCAAGGAGATCGCGGGGAGGGTCCATGACAGGTTTGATATGAAGTACAGGGTCTACAGGGACCTGAGGGAGGCGGGTTACGTCGTCACCCCTGGGATCAAATACGGCTGCGACTTCGCGGTCTATCAGCACGGTCCGGGGATAGACCACGCACCCTACATCGTCCAAGTCAAGGAGCCGGAGGAGGAACTCCCCGCCGCCGAGATCGTGAAGGCGGGGAGGCTCGCAACGACGGTGCGGAAGACTTTCATCATGGCCGTGGTCGACGAGAAGAGTGGAGGGGTCACCTACCTCGGCTTTGAATGGTGGAAACCCTAAGGATCCACGGATGTAGGACGGACAAGAGGGATCAATGACACTTCTTCTCTTCATAACCTAAAATTTTTAACGATTTTATGCTCTCTCTTCCTTAGAGAGGTGATTCTAACTTGCAGAGGATTATAGAAGAGAAGAAGACGGCGATGGACTGGGTCGAGGAGAACAGGGAGTGGATCTCCGACTTCCACCAGCTCATATGGAACTACGCTGAGCCGGCCCTACGGGAATACAAGTCCGCTAAGGCCTACTGCGAAGTCCTCAGGAAGGAGGGCTTCGAGGTCGTGGAGGGGACGGGGGGGATGCCCACGGCCTTCCTCGCCACCTACGGCGAGGGACGCCCGGTCATCGGGACCTTCGCTGAGTACGACGCCGTCCCAGGATGCTCCCAGAAGCCCGTCCCCTACAGGGCCCCCAGGGACGGCCTCAACCCCTGGGCGCCGGGGCATACAGACCCCCACTCCGCCTTGGGCGTCGCGGCCCTCGCCGGGATCTTGGCGGCTAAGAGGGCGATGGAGGAGCATGGGCTGAAGGGGACCCTGAAGATCTTCGGGGAGCCTGCGGAGAAGATCTGTGTCTCCAAGCCCTATCACGCAGCCAAGGGCTACTACGACGGCTTCGACGCCTTCGTCGTCTATCATCCCAGCGTGGTGAACACGGTCTGCTGGGAGACCCATGCTGGCTCCTACTGGAACGTCGTCTTCACCTTCGAGTGCCTCGAGCCCGAGAAGTGGTATAGGCCGGAAGGGGGGATGCGAAGGGGTGGTCACGCAGGTGGGAGGTGCCCAGCGGCCCTGGACGCCGTCTGCCTCATGTACACCACGACGAAGTACACGAAGGAGGCGATGCTCCCAAGGACCGCCTACTGGACCCTGAACGAGTTCATCCTGGTGGGTGGGCAGTGCACCTCAGATAACCTCCCCCCTCGGATAGGGCAGATCTCCTATGCCTTCCGCTCCCCCACCCTCGAGATGCAGGAGCAGATCTACAGGGTCCTGGAGAACAACGCCAAGGCAGTGGCCCAGATAACGAACTGCAGGCTCTCCATCAAGTGGGTGACGAAGACGAGGGTGGGCCTCCCAAATTTGACGATGTCGGAGCTCGTCTACAAGAACCTCGAGCTCGTCGGTCCGCCAAGGTACGATGAGGAGGCCAAGAGAGTCGCCAGGGAGATACAGAAGAACCTGGGGTTGGAGCCAATGGAGGAGCCCCTGACGAGGGAGTGCCAGACCCTCCTAACGCCCCAGAAGTACGAGGCGATGCGCAGGAGGATTCTCCCCTCCTGGGTGAGGAACTTCACCTCCGACGACTACGTCGAGTACACGTGGCACGCCCCCACGGCCCGCCTATACACTGCGAGGGCGACCCTGAAACCCGTCCCAGGCTTCGTCTACCCCGCCTGGACCCGCTACGCCCTTGGGGGGATCAGGAGCACCATAGACCCCATGATCCTCACGGCAGCCAAGACCATCGGCACCAGCATGGTCGAACTCCTCACCAACCCCTCCGCCCTGGAGAGGGCCTGGGCAGAGTTCAAGGAGAGGACGGGAGGCGGAATAAAGGGCTCCAGATGGGTCCCCCCCCTCCTCCCCCCGGACCTGGACCCACCCACGGACCTCAGGTGGCCCGAGTACATCACCACACCCCGCGGTGAAGAGTGGTGGATACCCACACCGAGGAAGGAAAGCGGATGACCCTCACATTATTTTTTGCTCTCCACAACATATTCTACTAAGAGACTGCCCCTTAATTCTTGAGACCTCTCAAGGAGGGAATATCTCATTTGTTCTGATAAGTGGATATATTAAATCAATTTAGGGCAAAATTTTTTATCAGTAGCTCCGAGTTAGTAAAGCGGTGAAACAAGTGCCCAAGTTATATGAGTTTGAGTTAGGTAAGGCAGCAGACATCTTGACACGGGAGCTCTTCAAATTGAAGGAGGGGGAGATCTTCGTCATCACCGCGGATACGGAGTCTGATGAGAGAGTCGTGGAGGCGACTGCCAGGGCCGCCTTCGCGCTCGGGGCGAAGCCGATGGTGATCTGGCTGGCCTCTCCTCTGGGCGTAGGCAAAGCCGCTGATCCCATGCTCCCGCAGGAGGCCCTCGTCGGGGCCCTGAAGGGGGCTGATGCCTGGGTCGAGTTTAACAACGAGTGGCTCCTCTACTCCACCACCTACGACATAGTGATGAAGGAGAACAAGAAGCTAAGATACCTCTGCCTCGTCGGGATGAACGCGGATATGATGGTGAGGTGCATAGGGAGAATCGATTACCCCCTGCTTGGAAAGTTCTTGGAGAAGATCACGGAGTTGACGAAGAAGGCGAAGGAGATGAGGATCACCACCCCAGCCGGCTGCGATGTCACCTTCAGAAACCCCGAGCCGATGAGGATCGGATACTCCCTGGGCTACGCAGATACCCCAGGGTCTCACATGATGGCCGGGCAGATCGGCTGGGCACCGGTCTACGAGACGATAAACGGCAAGATCGTCTTCGATGGCTCAGTGGTCCCACCCATCGGGCTGCTCAGGGAGCCAATAGAGTTGACCGTCGAGAGGGGCGAGATAGTGAAGATTGAGGGAGGAAAGGAGGCCGTCGAGTTCGATACATGGCTGAGAAGCTTCAACGATCCGAACATGCTAAAGATAGCCCACATATGCTACGGCTTCAACCCCGGCGCGAAGCTCACCGGGGACATCGTCGAGGACGAGCGGGTCTGGGGTTGCGTCGAGTGGGGCATAGGCAACTTCCCGGGAAGGCCCGCCGCATCACACACCGACGGCATCTGCCTCAACGCCTCGGTCTGGCTTGACGGAGAACAGATCCTGGACAAGGGCAAGTGCATCCATCCAGAACTCGCGGAACTGGCAAAAAAGCTCGGAAAGCAATAATCCTTTACTTTTTTCCTTATCTTCTGAACAAAGAAGTTATCATCGAGTTCAGGAGTTAAAAAGATGACATTTGACGGTGTGTCCTGGCTCGATCTCGATCATCACCGGCTCCTTCTTGGAGCAGACCTCCATGCACTCCGGGCATCTGGGGTGGAAGGTACATCCGGGGGGGACGTTCACTGGGCTCGGGATCTCGCCCCTTGATACGATCTTCTTAGGCTTGAGTTTCTCCTCCTCCTCTGTGATCACGGGGACGGAGGAGAGTAACATCTTGGTGTACGGATGTAGGGGCTTGTGGAAGAACTCCGAGGCGGGGGCGACTTCGAGGAGCTTACCCAGGTACATTATGCCGACCCTTGAGGCGACGTTGCGCATCAGACTCAGGTTGTGTGTGATGAAGAGGTATGACAAGTTTAGTTCCTCCTGAATACGAAGCAGGGTGTTTATTATCTTCGCCTGCATCGAGACGTCCAGGGCGGAGGTCGGCTCATCTAACGCTATGAAAGAGGGCTCGGTGGCGAGGGCCCTGGCGATGGCAACCAGCTGCTTCTCTCCTCCACCGATCGCTCGGGGATATCTATCCAGGAACTCAACGGGTAAGCCGACCATCCTAAGCAGCTCCTCCGCCCTCTTCCTCTCCTTCCCCCTATACAGCTTATGCACCTTCAAGGGCAGCTCTATGATCTCCCTGATGCTCTTCCTGGGGTTAAGCGAGGAGCCTGGGTCCTGAAATACCATCTGCATATCCTTCTTCAGGGAGAGAGGGCGTTTTTTTACTCCTCCGATGAGAGGTTTCCCCTTGAAGAAGATCCTCCCTCCCGTCGGCTCATATACCCCCATGATCGTGAAGGCTGTGGTACTCTTCCCAGAGCCGGACTCCCCTACGAGTCCAAAGGTCTCCCCCTCCTTTATTGAGAAGCTAATTCCATCTACAGCCCTGACTACTCCCTGGGCGGTCTTAAAGTACTTCCTCAGATCCTCAACGACCAAGATCTCCCCTTCAACCATATCTTCACCGCCTACTCGTAGAGAAAGCAGGCAACCTCGTGCCCCCCTCCCACACTCTTCAAGGAGGGTTTCTCCTTCTTACAGATGGGCATGGCGTGTTCACATCTGGGAAAGAACCTACACCCCTGAGGAGGATTAATATAATCCGGGATTCTCCCCTTAATCGCCTCAGGGATCCCCCCTCCAGTCAGCTTAGGCACCGTCTTGAATAGGCCGATCGTATAGGGATGGATAGGCTCGGAAAAGAGCTCCTTCGTTGGGGCGACCTCGACCATGTTTCCAGCGTACATCACATATACCCTATCGACGAGCCCCTTAACGGTGCCGAGGGCGTGACTTATCAGGATGATCGACGTCCCCCTCTCCTCAACCAGCCTCCCTATGAGCCTTAATATCTGGTCCTGGATCGTGACGTCCAGATTTGTACCCGGCTCATCCGCGATTAGGAGTTCGTTGGCGGATACCAAGGCCATCGCTATACAGATCCTCTGCCTCATCCCCCCGCTCAGCATAATGGGATAGTTCTTCAAGATCCTCTCCGGGTCCGGAAGGGCCACCTCTTTCAACACCTTTATAGCCCTTTCTTTCATCTCCTCCTTCGTCAAGTTCTCCTTGGTCGAGTATTTGATCACGTCCATAAGTTGGTCCCCGACGGTAAAGACCGGGTTAAGGGCTGCTGTCGGGTCTTGGAAGATCATGGAGATGCTCTCCCTTCGAATTCTCTGTATCTCCTCCTCCGACATCTTGAGAATATCCCTCCCCTTATAGAGTATGCTTCCCTTAGGAACTATCGCGTTATCCGCGAGGATCCTCATAACGGATCGCATAGTGGTCGTCTTCCCACAGCCGGATTCCCCTATCAGGCCGACCTTCTCCTTAACCCCTACCCGGAACTCTACGCCGTTTAACACCTTGAGGATACCCTCATAGATCTTGTAGTTTACATATAGGTCATGGATCTCGATTAGCTGCTCATTCACTTTTCTATACCCTCCCCCTTCATTTACGCTCTCAGATCTCCTCAACGGCCAGCAGGTCCCTGATCCCATCGCCCAAGAGGTTGAAGCCGAGGATCGTGAAGGCGATAGCTAGTGCAGGGAAGATAGTCATCCACCAGTAGTCCGGCATATACTTTGACCCGACCGCGACCATGTTGCCCAGGGCTGGCATGGGCTCCTGAGCTCCAAGCCCGACGAAGCTTAACGTGGAGCCGATGAGGATTACCCATCCCACGTCAAGAGTCATCTTCGTAAAGATGGGTGAGAGGCAGTTGGGGAGGATCTCCCTGAACATGATGTAGAGGGGATTTGCCCCGATCAACTCGGCGGCTTGGACAAAGTACTCGTTTCGGATAGATGATGTAAGACTGTAGGCCAATCTACTATACCAAGGCCACCACAGTAGAGAGACCGCCATCATGCTATTGAATAAACTCGGCTCCAACAGGGCACAGATCGCCAGGGCTAGAACCAGAGAGGGTATGGCGAGGAAGATATCAGTGATCCGCATTATCACGGTGTCTATCCAAGTCCCATGATAGTAGCCCGCAACCAACCCCAGGAAGGTCCCAGAGGGGACGACCATCGCAAGGATGCAGACGGCCATTAGCAAGTCGTATCTGAATCCGAACATTATCCTACTGAGGATATCTCTCCCATATATGTCCGTGCCGCATGGATGCTTCCAACTTGGGGGCAAGCTGGCCTGACTGAAGTCAATCCACCTTCCCCAACTTTGGGGGTAGGGGGCTATCCATGGGGAGAAAATGGCCATGAAGGTTATGGTGAGAACTGTGATCAGCCCCACTATGGATAGGGGGTTGGTGGAAAATTTGTGCCAATTCCTCTTGAGACTTTCCCGCTGATCCTCGCTCAATAGACTTCCTATGCTCTTCATCCTACCACCCCCCTTTATGAAGCCCGCTCCATCACCCTGATCCTCGGGTCGAGGTAAGCGATGATCACATCAACGAGGATGTTAAACAACGCGAAGAAGATACCGACGATCATAACGGATGCCACGACCGCGTTCAAATCCTTGTTCAACATCGCCCACATCCCATACCTGCCGAAGCCAGGCCAGTTGAAGATCGTCTCGATTATGAACGAACCCCCCATGGAGCTGGCAAGATCCAGCGCCATGATGGAGACCATAGGTATTAGCGAGGGCTTGAGAAGATAGGTCATCATGACACGCCGCTCGGGTATCCCATAGGAGATCGCTGCAACTATGTAATCCTTCTTCAGATTCTCGATAATCCCTGCCCTGAGGAGCCTTGCCTCCTGGGCGATACGCCCAACGGACATGCAGAGAGCGGGGAGGATCATATGCTTCAAGTGATCGACGAAGGCATCCCACCTGCCGGCTAGGAGCGCATCGATCGACATCATGCCGGTTCTTACTGGTGGTCGGCGTATCCCAACGCTGAGTTGACCCATTATTGGGAGGACTTTCCATAAATATCCAAAGAGGTAGAGCGCCAGTACCGCCCATACGAAGGTTGGAACAGCTATACCAACGTATGAGAACACCCGGACGATGTTGTCGAATATGCTGTTCGCCCTTCTTCCAGCCAGAGCTCCGATGAGTATGGCCAGCGGCACAGAGATTATCGTGGAGAACATGACGAGTTCAAAGGAGGCGGGAAAGAAGGTCAAGACATCCTGCGAGACAGGACGCTTCGAGACGATGGACTCCCCGAGATCTCCCCGTAGAGCATTCATCAACCAGATGACATATTGAACGGGCAATGGATCGTTCAAATGTAATTTCTCCCTCAGCTGATCTACGGCCCATTGAGGTGCTAAAGGCCCAAGAGCCAACCGGGCTGGATCACCAGGCACCACTCTGGATAAAGTGAATATGAACATTGAAAGTCCCAATAATACAAATATCGAATAAAATAGTCTTTTAGCGATATATGCAGTTATCTTCATTTCGACTGAGATATAAAAAAGAAAGGGATATTTGAATTTTATCCTCCGTACTCTATCTCTCTATCCACCCGGTAGAGTCGGCACTCGAAATCGCCACCACTTTGGGGTGTGTAGATGTATACATCCCCCAGAATTGCCGTCTTCACATATGTCCCATTCACCACCCACGGGGGGGTGACGTAGTTCGGATAGGCGTGCCAGTAGATGCCTTGGTAGAGCCAAATAGTTGGGCAGAGGTTCACTATCTCCACCTGTATGGCCTTGTACTTCTCTAGCCTCTCATTGAAATTGAGGGTCGATACGGCGTCCTCCATCATCGCATCGAGCGTCTCGTTGAGTAACCATTCGTTCTGCATCCACGACGCTGCGTTGGATGAGTGATACCTGCTCATCAGCATAGAGCCTGCCTCTGGGTAAGCCCCTCCAGCCGAAATATAGACCATATGGGGGCTGGTCTCCAGACTCCCGGTCTCCTGTACCATCGTCGTCCATGGCGTCTTAACTACCTTTATATCTATATTGACGACAGCGCAGTCCGTCATGAACTGCATGGCTAACTTCTCCTCGTCTGGGACCTCAGCACACCAATGGAGTTCAACCTCATATTCGGTATAGTTGTCAGCGTACTTGGAGAGGGCTAACTCCTCCCTTGCCTTATCAAAGTTCTGATGGAACTGTAATACGTCTGGGTTATGACCTAACATAGCTGTGTTGACCGGACCTACCATTTGGACGGTGCCAGGGAATATATCCGTGACCATCTTAGTGTAGTTAAGGCAGTACGCCATGGCCCTCCTGAAGTGTACATCGTCACAGGGGGGTTTCTTGGTGTTTATCATAAGTTGCCATCCACCCGTCGTGTCCGCTCTGGCCGAGATCGTTATGTTCGGAATCTCCTTTATCGCTAATAAGTTCTCGAGGGATTGCCAGCAGTCAGAATACTCCAGCTCCCCGTTGGCTAACATCGTCCTGACAGTGATGGGCTCTGTCGTGCCTATCATCTCCACGATGTCCGGGGCCTTATCTACGAAGCCCGCCCAATAATCCTCGAACTTCTCCATGACTAACTTCTCTTCAAGGACGAAGGACTTCACCTTATATGGGCCAGAACCTGCGTCATGGGTTGTGAGCCACTCCTTGCCGTAATCGCCCCAATCACCATACTCACCCGACTCGATATGCTGCATCACAAGATCCTTGTTGAGTATATACCAGCCATTGAGGGCACTAACAAGCGGTCCGAAGGGCACTTTCAAGTGAAATTGAACAATGTTATCACCTACTACAGTAACGTTTGGATAGACATAGGGCTCAAGCACATATGCTCTCCCGGTGCCCATCCTGAGCATCCTGTTTATGGAAAAGGCGACATCCTCTGCTGTTAATTCGGTACCATCGTGAAATAGGACACCTTGTCTGATGGTGAAATTCCATGTTAAACCGTCCTCCGAGTAAGTCCAATTCGTAGCAATCCAGGGAATGATAACTCCACCGGGACCCAACTTTATAAGTGGATCGTAGAGGTTGATCTGGGCACATGAGGAGGAGCGGTCAGTGCCCACAGCGGGATCTATGTAAGTTGGAAAAGCCCAAGTGCTCCTCAACACTCTGTATTTGGGTACTTCCTCGGGTGGTGGAGCAGCTGGACGCGGCCAGAGAACGTAAGCACCGACTACGATGATTAGAACCACAATGGTGCCAGCAATAAGGAGTCTCCGATCTGCCATGATTTCACCTACCCTCTCTTTTCTTTTATATATTTTATTAAACTTTCCCTCTTCATGTTGGTCATCAGTGGGATTATTCAAATTATTACGAAGTTTATCCATCGAACCCTTTATCTTCTTAAAGCAAGGATTTATTTTGTTTGAATATGAGGTTCCAAAGGATACATCTTGGTATCATACTCGCCCTCCTTGTTGAGATCTCTTTGGGTTATTACGTGGCGAATTATACCTGCAGAGCGAAGAAGGGAGCTTGGACCTATCTTAGTGAGGACGAAATCACATGCATTGGCATCTCCTCCACGGGAAGACTGATAGGGATTGGAGGTAGGAACGGAACCATATCCCTGATTTCGAGGGGAAGCTCTACCCCTAAGTGGGTGTACCATGGGGGATTCCGTGTGACTTCAATCGAATTATCCGCAGAGGGCGACTACTTGGTGTCCCTTGATAGCAATGGTACGATATCCTTGTTTCCCCAAGTTCCCCTCAGGGAGGGTGGAAGAGTCTGTCCCAGGTGGGCCTATCATCTCCAAGCCGGCGATCTTAGGGGGATCTTCTCCTCTGGGGGGATTCCCCCACTCGTTTATGTTTTAGCTTCAAGGGAGGGAACGATATATCTGCTCTCAACGGAGGGGGAGCGGCTATGGGAGTATAAGACAGGGGCTGATGAAGTAGTGACCACCATCTCAGTCGATGGCCTGTGGGTGGCGGTTGGGGACTCCCTCGGTAATATTCGCCTCTTCACGGTATCCTCTGGAAGCCCTATCTGGTCGTTCTCAGCTGGATCGAGAATCGTGTCGATAGCGATCTCCTTTGACGGCAACTATGTCGCGGCAGGGGGAATGACGAGGGTGAAAGAGGGGCGGATCTACTTGTTGTCCTTAAAAGATGGAGAACTCCTCTATGAACGACGAGTTGATCGCCCCATTCGAAGTGTTCACATCTCCTATAATGGTGAGTGGTTGGTAGCGGATGAGGAGGATGGCACCGGGGTTATCATCCATTACAGAGGGGGAAGCGTCCATGAGAGGTCTCTTCACGTCGTCGAGGGAATTCGATCCATCGATCTCTCCCCCTTCGGCTCTTACATGGTTCTATCTAACACGGAAGGTGTGATCTACCTTTACTATCTGCCCCGCCCCGCACCATTATGGAAGTTCAGCACCCAAGAGGGAACCCCCCTCTTGGCCATAACTCAAAGAGGGGACTTCATCTTCGTCTCCACATCCCACAGATTATATCTCCTCTCGAACACTCATCTCGCTGAGATGGCCCCTGGCTCGAGAACAGGCTGGGGCCTTGTCTTCTTCCTGGGCCTCGGCATGGTCTCCTTCCTCCTTTTCGTACATATGGGCATTCATCCGACCCGGGTCAGAGATAGCGATTTCTTGAGTGCTTCAATTGGGCTGGGATTAGGCACCCTTATCGGTCTATTGATGACTAAGAACGTAGGTAGGGCCTTCCTGCTATCCGGTGTTGGCTCTCTTGTGGGGTGTCTGATCTGCTGGAGAAGTAGGAGTTTCCTCTCATTCCTCTCCGGCTGTTACATCGGATGCTTTGCATCGGGAGTGGGTGGCTTCCTACTAGGGCTCTTGACCTGGTTCGGCGGCGATGAAAGGAATATCGTACAACTAACGATCTCAGGGGTGGTCGATGGACTGAGAATGGGGATAGTCTTTGGTATCCTCGGGGCCGTTGTTGGGGCTCTATTCATGAAATTAATCATCAAAAAAGTCTTAGGTGAAGAACGCCTTTAGAATCTCTAAATCCCTACGGAAATTCGGAGATCTCATCAAATGATTGAATCGCCGTATAAAAAAATTAGATGAGATTTCTATTTAGTCGACCCAGAGCTGCATTCCCAGCTCCTTGGCGAGTTTCTTCAGGGTGGGTTCGACGAAGATGCCGTCCTTCTCGATGAGTTCATCGTCGACCCAGATGGATGGGTGGAGTATTATGCCGTCGGTGTGGCAGGGCTTCTGGGGGCTCGCCATCCCGATGCCGATCTCGACGCAGCCGAAGACCCGCTCGTCCTCGACGATGTCTCCGGTGATCCGCTTTACGCCGGGGTTGAAGCCCGTTGAGATGTGGACTATCGAGTAGGCGTCGGGGTCGTGGAAGTGGGCGAACCAGTTCTTCACGATCCTCGCCTCGGGGTGGTCGGAGACGATCTCCGTCACGACCCCGTCCTTCACCTTCATCTCGATGGGCTCCTTTATGGCCCCGACCTCCGCGGGGGGCCAGATGGCTCCGTCGAATACGATGGTCCCGTTGACGGTGTTCACCTTGGCGGGGAACATTCCTTGCCCGCCGAGCATCCCACCCCTCCTACGCCGTCCTGCTGCTACTGCTCTACGATACCTTGCCAGCCTCTCCTTCAGTTCCTCCGGGGTATAAGCCTTGAAGGTGATATCCGTCCCGGCTGGGCTCGTAACCCTGAAACCTGACTTGGCCCTTCTTAGAACCTCGCTGTAGGCCCTCCCGAACTCCTGCATCTTCTCATAGTTGTCGGGGTTAATGCACCTGATCATCATATCTGCGTTCATCCCCGTCAGGCACTTCATCGGGATCCCCTTCTCCCTTGCCTTGGCCCACATCGCTGAGTGGACGAGGTAGGCGACGGCGAACTCGATGACGAGGTCCGCGGCCAGGACAGCGGCCTCAACGGGCGGTGGCGGGGGTAGGTCTATATCCCCCTTTGTCTCATACCACAGGACTACAGGATGTGCCCCGATGGTGTAGATGGCCGCGGCGGTCGCCTGGACGACCCGGGGGTCGGTGGCCGAGTCAGCGTAGATGACCACATTCTCCCCTGGCTGGATCTCCAAGATCTTCCTGCAGAGGAAGTCTGCGGAACGTGCCAACTCCATCCACTTATAGGTTGGATACTGTCGCTCGGTGCCGAAGATGCTCCATCCTACGGAAGAAAAGGACATTTCTCTCTCCTCCTATCCCTTATTTTCTCTGCATTATATACTTAACATTTACCTGAACTGAGGTTCTGCTCAATAAAAAGGAGGGTTGTAGGGCTATTCAGGGAGGTGTGCCATATACTTTTCTATAGATCGGGGCAAGCTCCTCAGGTGGAGGGGGCTCGTAGCCCCCGATCTTGCTGTGGGAGATGCCGAACCTCTTCCAGAGTATCGCCCTCATCTCCGCCACTTTAAGCCCCATTAGGACGGGATCCAAGACCGGGATGCCCAACTCCTCCTGGGCCTTCTTCGCCTGTCCAGCCATCCCCGTGCAGCCGAGGACAACGCACTCGGCCAAGTCCTCCTCTACGGCTGCCCTCGCCTCTCTCAGGATGGCTGCCTGAGTCTTCTCCTTGTCCCTCATATCCGGCACGGTGAGGTTGAGCACCCGCCAGGAGGCGATTCTGGATTCGAAGCCGTAGTTCCTGACGTTGTCGGCCATCTTCGGTATCCACTTCCTCCTTCCAACGAGTATCGAGAACTTCCCGGCGGTGAGGGAAGAGGCTACCTGGAGACTGGCCTCGCAGACCCCCACCACAGGGATCCTCACCAGCTCCCGTGCCTCTCGTAGGCCTGGGTCGTAGAAGCATCCGATGACGACGGCGTCATAGCCGTCCCTCTCCGCCCTGACGGTCTTCTCGATGATCCTGTGAATGGCGAGGTGCTCATAGAACTCATACTCAAGGTGGGGCGTGCCGGAGTCGAACCAGGTCCCACCAACGACGGTGAAGGGCTCTGCGAGTCCCTGGAGCCACTCCTTCCTTCCCCCTATGAAGAGGATCTTCACCTGCAAGGGATCACCAGAGACCAATTCAGTTGCGTGGATTTATAAGACTATACGTCTCCCCCATTCATATTAAGAAGCTCTGTAGTTTTGGGGAAAAAGAGGAGGGGTTTGTCGACCTTCTATTTCCACACGGTCTTAACGACACGTAGGAAGTTGCCGCCCAGGATCTTCTCGATCTCTTGGTCTGAGTAGCCCCTGGCCACCAGCGACTTGGTCAGGTTGGGGAGTTTGCTCACGTCCTCCAGCCCCTCTGCCACCCTCGGAACCCCGTCGAAGTCGGAGCCGAGGCCCACGTGGTCTATGTTTCCAGTGACATCGACTATATGGTCTATGTGGTCGACGACGGTCTCGACCGTCGCGACCTTGCCCTTCTTCAGCTCCTCTCGGCCGATGAGGAAGAACTGGGCGTAGTTCACCCCTATGACGCCCCCCTTCTCGGCCAGGGCCTTGATCATCTCGTCCGTGAGGTTTCTCATGGAGGGGCAGAGGGCTCGGCAGTTGGAGTGGGAGGCGATCACGGGGTCCTTGCTCACCTCCAGGACGTCCCAGAACCCCGGGTCTGTGAGGTGGGATACGTCGACGAGGATCCCGAGCTTGTTGCATTCCTCAACGACCGAGGCTCCGAACTCCGTCAGCCCGCCCTTCGACCTCTGCCAGCGCACCCCGTCCGCGATGGCGTTCCTGTTGTTCCAGCATAGTGTGAGCCTCCTCAACCCCAGCCTGTAGAACATCCTCAATAGCCGTAGGTCTTGGTCGATGGCCTCCCCACCCTCAAAGCCGATGATGACCGAGATCTTCTTTCCGTGGTTCCTGTAGATCTCCTCTGCCTTGGTGACCACCTCCAGCTTGTCTGAGTTCTTCTCGATCTCCGAGAGGGAGTAGCCCATGACTTGGAGCATCCTGCGGGTCGCTATGGGGTTGTATATCGGCTCGACGAAGTGGGAGAAGACTTGGCAGTCAACGCCCCCCTCCAGGAGCCTGGGGATGTCCACGTGCCCCTCAGTCGACCTCTCGGCGAGCGTCCTCTTCACCCCACCCCCGATGAGGAAGGCGGAGTCGGGGAGGGTGGCGAGGACGACATCGCAGTGGAAGTCGACCACTATGGCCCTCCTATGCAGCTCCAGCGCGTGCTCTTCCTGATCCCGGGTGAGTTCTACTCCTTTCATGGATAAAGGTAGGGTCCCTTCTCTTAAAAACCATCATTCTCTGTTCTGAGAAGAGAAGGACACCTTATAGTTATATAGGGTTGGGGAGGATGGGGTATGTGGAGGGATCTCATGTCCAAGCAGCCTAAGAGGGTCTTCATCTCCATCGATATGGAGGGGATAACAGGGATCGTGAACTGGGAGCAGACGGGTGGTCAGACGAGGGAGTACGAGGTCGGGAGGAAGCTGATGGTCGGGGACCTCAACGCCGCCATCGAGGGAGCCTTGGAGGCGGGTGCGGAGGAGATCGTCGTCTCCGACGCCCATGGGGGGATGAGGAACATCCAGCCCGAGGACCTCCACGAGGCCGCGGTCCTCGTCAGGGGTTCCCCTAAGCCCTACTCCATGATGGAGGGGATAGACCCTGACTTCGACGCGGCGATGTTCATCGGGTACCACGCCAGGATGGGCGCTCCGAGGGCGATCCTCTGCCACACCTACTCCGGGGCGACGGTGGAGAGCATCCACATAAACGGGCTGGAGGTCGGGGAGACGGGCCTCAACGCCGCCCTCGCTGGGCACTACGGCGTCCCCGTCGTCTTCATCTCCGGGGACGAGGCCGTCGCCGAGGAGGCGAGGGGGATCATACCGAACATCACGGCCGCCGTCGTGAAGTGGGCCGTGGGGAGGCAGGCGGCGAGGTGCCTTCACCCAAAGAAGGCGCGGGAACTCATTAAGAGAAAGGCGGCGGAGGCGCTCAGGAACTTGGATAGGGTCGAGCCCTTCAGGTTTGAGCCCCCCATAGAGGTGCGGCTGAAGTTCCTCAACCCCCTCATGGCTGATGTGGCTGAGTTGCTCCCCTACGTTGAGCGCCTCGACGGGACGACCATCAAGGCGGTCTACAAGGATTACCCAGAGGCCTACTGTGGGACGAGGGCCGCCATCTACCTCGCCGGCACGACGGTGAGGCGGCGCTGAGAGACTCAGCCTCCTTTTTTATAACTTTCTCTCCCTCTCAAGGCGTCGTATCTCTGGGGAGGATGCCTCTCGAGTAGTTCCTCCTCAAGAGTGGAGGGGCCTCCCTTGATGAGTTTTATGCTCAACTGATCCTCGGAGGCCCTGATGATGGAGTTTATGACCTCCTCCATCGTTAAGGAGGGGATCTCCTCCCTCAGGTTCGTGACGGGATCCTTGAGTCGGCGGAGGGTGAGCCTGAGGAGGTTGAGGTCTGAGTCCACGAGGAGGGTCCCGTGGCAGAGGAGGGAGCGGCGCTTGATGTACATCGCCATTCCCGAGACCTTACCCCCCTCCAGGTAGATGGCGTTGGGGGGGCTGAACTCCGCCTCGAGGCCTAACTCCCTGAGGGCCTCCAGGATCGGGGAGCTGAGCCTCTTGAAGACCTGACGAGCCGTCATGCCTCTCCGCAGGGGGGGCATGTCCCTCCTGCAGGCGAAGGTCCAGTTGAGGTTCCCGAGGTCCTGGTAGACGGCCCCCCCTCCCGTGAACCGCCTCACGACCGAGACCCCGAAGCGTCGGCAGTTCTCCAGGTTCAAGACCTCCTCAGGTCTCTGGGACCAGCCTATGACCACCGACCGGGTGTTCCTCCAGAGCCTCAGCGTACTCGGTGCGGCCTCCTCCACGGCCTCCAGGAGGGCCTCCTCCAAGGCCATGTTGCGGTAGGGGTCCGTCTCACCGAGACTCAGGAGCCTCCATGCGCCTGAGTCAGGCATGCCTCCTCGGCCTCGGGAGGTGGATGCTCCAGCCGAGGACGGAGAGGGCCGCCTCCTTCAGGGCCTCGGAGAGAGTTGGGTGGGGGAAGACGGCCCCAGCGAGGGACTCGGGCGTCGCCTCGAGGACCATCGCGAGGGAGACGGCCCCAGCGAGCTCCGTGACCCTGGGCCCGATCATATGGACCCCGAGGATCTCCCCATACCTCGCGTCCACCACCACCTTCACGAAGCCCTCCCCCTCGCCCATGCAGAGGGCTCGTCCGCTCGCTGAGAAGGGGAAGCGCCCCACCTTCACGGGGAGGCCCCTCTCCCTTGCCTCTTCCTCGGTCATCCCGATGGAGGCGGCCTCTGGGGCTGTGTAGATGCACCTCGGGACGGCCCTTCCGGTTGTTGAGGAGTCCCCGCCCATCAGGTTCTCCGCTGCGACGGTGCCCTGGAGGAAGGCCTCCTGTGCCGAGGAGCCTCCTGTGACATCCCCAGCGGCGTAGATCCCCTCCACGCCCGTCTCCATCCTCTCGTTGACCACGATGAAGCCGTCCCTCGTCCTCACCCCCAGTCCGGGGAGTCCAAGCCCGGACGTGTTTACCGTCCTCTCCGTCGTTACCGCCTTCTCCGCCCTTAGGACCTCTCCGTTGTTGAGGAGGATCTCGACGCCTCCTCTCCCATCCCTGACCTCCTCGGCCCTCGAGGCCGTGAGTATTTTGATGCCATCCCTCCTCAGGGTCCTCTGGAGCCGGGCGGCGACTTCCCCGTCGAATTCCGGTAGGATCCGTGGCTCCTCCTCCACGATCGTCGCCTCCACTCCGAGTCTGCTGTAGAGTTGGGCCAACTCTACCCCGACGGTGTTCCCTCCCAGGATGATGAGGCTCTCAGGGGGTTCGTCCAGCCTCCAGGCCTCCTCGTCGGGTATGAGGCCCCCAGCAGACCAGCGTCGCAAGGGCCTCGAACCCGTGGCGATGACCAGGTTCTCGCACTTCACAGTCCTTCGGCCCCCGTCCCGCCCCACCACTTCCACCTCCCTCCCGGAGAGGGGTCTCCCCTTGCCCTCGAGGATCTGGACCCCGTAGGAGGAGAGGATGCCTCTGAGCCCCTTGATGAGCCTCTTCACGACCTCCTCAGCCCTCCGCCTCATGGAGGGGAAGTCGACCCCCAGGCCCTCGACCCTGAGGCCGTACTCCTCCCCCCTCTCCACCTCTTTGAGGAGGTGGACGCTGTGCAGGAGGGCCTTTGTGGGTATGCAGCCCCTGTTCAGGCATAGCCCTCCCACCTCCCTCTCCTCCACGAGGACGACCCTTCCGCCGAGTTGGGAGGCCCTGATGGCGGCGTGGTACCCCGCTGGCCCGGCCCCTATGATGCAGGCGTCAAACTCGGCCACATTCCTCCTCTCCCAGGTCTATGCCTCGATGGTCTGGAGGATCTCCCTAATGCGTCGGAGGAACCTGGCGGCGGGGGCGCCGTCCACGATCCTGTGATCGAAGGCGAGGCTCAGGGTCGCGATGGGCCTGACCACGACCTTCCCCTCCTCCACGACGGGCCTCTCCGTGATCCTCCCCACCGCGAGGATGGCGGCCTGCGGCGGGTTTATGATGGGCTGGAAGCGGTCCACGCCGAACATCCCAAGGTTGGTGATGGTGAAGGTCCCCCCCTTCAGGTCCTCCCTCCTGAGCCCCTCCCCCCTCGCCCTCTCGGCCAGGTCCTCCACGGCCTTCGTCAACTCGACGAGGGATCGCTGGTCGGCATCCTTCACGACGGGGGCGACGAGGCCCTTGGGCGTGTCGATGGCGACGCAGATGTTGACCCTCCTCCAGACCCTGATCTCGTCGCCCCTGAGGGTGGAGTTGAGGATGGGGAACTCCCTGAGGGCCTCAGCCGCCGCCTTGATAAGGATAGCGTTGTAGGAGACCTCCACTCCCCTCTCTCTCAGCCTCCTCCTCAGCTCCACGACGTGGGACATGTCCACATCCATCGACACAACGGCGTGGGGGGCGGTCCTGAAGCTCTCCGACATCCTCTCAGCCACGACCCTCCTGATGCCCCTCAGGGGGATCGTCTCTGAGAACTGGGAGGCCTCCTCCACGAACCTGAGGACATCCTCCTTCGTGATCCTCCCCCCAGGCCCAGTCCCCACGACCTCCCCCAGGTCTATCCCATACTCCTCGGCGAGCCTGCGGGCCACCGGGGAAGCCCTGACCCTCGCCTCCCTTCTCCTGACGGGGCGGGGCGCCCTCCTCTCCCTCCTCACCTCCACCCCGGCCTCGGGCCTCCTGAGCTGCCGTAGGGCCTCCTCGACGGCTGCCTCCAAGTCCTCCTCCCTATCCCCCTCCTCCCTTAGGATGCCTATGACCTGGCCTATGGGGACCTCCTCCCCCGCTGGCACCAGGATCTTATGGAGGATCCCCGAGGCGGGGCTGGGGACCTCGTAGGTCACCTTCTCGCTCATGATCTTCACCAGGGGCTCCCCCTCCTCCACTGCCTCCCCCTCCCCCTTCATCCACTCGACGACGGAGCCGCGGTCCATGTCGACGTCCATCCTGGGCATCAGTATCCTGCGCATGCGATCCACTCCCTCACAGGAGGGCCTCGACGGCCTCCACGATCTCCTCGACGGTGGGGACGGTCATCCTCCCCAGGGGAGGGCTGACGGGGACGGGGACGTCAGGCGCCGCGACCCGGATTATGGGGGCGTCGAGGTAGTCGAAGGCCCTCTCGACGACGAGGGCCGCGATCTCGGCGCCGACCCCCCCGGTCTTGGGCGAGTACTCGACGGTGATGAGCCTGTTCGTCCTCTTCACCGACTCCACTATGGTCTCTATGTCCAGGGGATTGAGGGTCCTGGGGTCTATGACCTCCGCCGTGATCCCCTCCTCCCTCAGCCTCTCATGGGCCTCGACGGCCCTCGGGACCATCGCCGAGACGGCCACGATCGTCACGTCCTCCCCCCTCCTCTTGATATCAGCCCTCCCGAAGGGGATGGTGTACTCCTCCTCCGGGACCGGGCCCCGCACCCTGTAGAGGAGGTGGGGCTCGAAGAAGAGGACGGGCGAGTCATCCCTGATCGCCGTCTTGAGGAGGCCCTTCGCGTCGTAGGGCGTCGAGGGCGCCACCAATCTGAGGCCGGGTATGTTCATAAACCAGGTCATCGGGACCTGGGAGTGGTCCCCTCCATGGCCTCTGCCATGGCCGACCATCGTCCTGACCACAACGGGGACCCTCAACTGTCCGCCGGAGCAGTACCTCATCTTCGCCGCGAAGTTCACGATCTGGTTCATGCAGTTGGCGAGGAAGTCCGCGTACATGATCTCCACCACGGGCCTCAGCCCCGTCACGGCCGCCCCGATCGCCGCGCCCATGAAGGCCTCCTCCGAGATCGGGGTGTCTCGGACCCTCTCGGGGCCGAACTCCTCGAGGAGCCCCTGGGTGACCCGGTAGATGCCGCCGAGGACGCCCACGTCCTCGCCCATCACGATGACGGAGGAATCCCTCCTCATCTCCTCCGCCAGGGCCTCCCTCAGCGCCTCGACCATGCTCAACTCCCTGACCACGCGCCTCCCTCCCTAATAGACGTCCCTCAGGAGCTCCTCGGGCCCCGGGTAGGGGCTCTCGAGGGCGAAGTCCATCGCGTCCCTCACGGCCTCCTCCACCTCCTCCTCCACGGAGGCGAGCTCCTCCTCCGTCACCCCCCTCGAGAGGAGGACCCTCCTGAATCTCTTTATGGGGCAGCGCTCCCTCCACGCCTCCACCTCCTCCTTGGGTCTGTAGGCGAAGCCAGGGTCCCCGGCGTGGTGGCCCAGCCACCTGTAGGTCTTGCACTCGATGAGGGTTGGTCCCCGCCCCCCTCTCGCGTCCTCCACCGCCCTCCTCGCTGCCTCGTAGACGGCGAGGACGTCGTTCCCGTCGACGACGACGCCGGGTATCCCGTAGGCCGAGGCCCTCGAGGCTATATCCTCCACCAGCGTGGACCTCCTCTGGCTGACGGAGAGGGCGTAGAGGTTGTTCTCGCAGACATAGAGGACGGGGAGGCGCCAGAGGGCCGCGAGGTTGATCCCCTCATGGAAGTCGCCGATGTTGGAGGCCCCCTCCCCGAAGAAGCAGGCGACGACCTGGTCCGTGCCCCTGAGCTTGATGGAGAGGCCGACGCCCGCCGCTATGGGGATGTTCGAGCCGACGATGGGGCAGGCGTATACGACGCCATCCGCGAGGCTGGAGGCCCTCATCGACCCGCCCTTCCCCTTGCAGAGGCCCGTCGCCTTCCCCAGGATCTCGGCCGCCAGCCTCCTCATGGAGACCCCCTTCGCTATGTTGTGGGCGTGCCCCCTATGCGTCGTGAGGACGTAGTCGTCCCTCCTGAGGGCGGAGCAGACCCCCACGGCCACGGCCTCCTGGCCGATGTAGAGGTGGGCCGAGCTGGGGACCTCCCCCCTGTGGTAGAGGTCCGCGATGGCCTCCTCGAACCTCCTGATCTCGAGCATCTTACGGTACATCTGGATCATCTCATCGAGGCTCGGAGCCATCTTTGTCTCCTCCCTTTACTCTCCTCTAACCCCCTCTTCCCTCTTAAGGATTTCAGGGATCTCCCCCGTCTCCTTCGTGCAGAGGAACTCCGCGGGGTCCCCTCCGATGTTCAGGAACTGGTGGGGCTCCATGGAGGCTATGAAGATGGCGTCGCCGGGGCCCACCACGACCTCCTCCTCCCCACCCTTCACGAGGAGCCTCCCACGGAGGATATAGACCTCGTGCTCATGTTCATGCCTCTCCAGAGGCGTGTAGCCCCCGGGCTCGATGGTGAAGAGCCTCAACTGGAGCCTTCTCGCCCCCACGCCGGCGTGGAGCAGGTATCGGACCGTCACGCCCCTCCCACGACCCAGCCGATAGGCCCTAACAGAGTCGGAGCTCACAACGTACATCCCACTCCCCCACTGGGCGTCCGCCTCATAATAATGTTGAAAAGGACTCTCTGCTTTTATACCCTTGGAGAGGCGTCTTGAAGGCCGCGGTCTACTACGGCCCTGGGGATATCAGGGTCGAGGAGGTGCCGAGGCCCCGGGTGGGCCCCGGTGAGGTTCTCGTGGAGATGAGGGCCTGTGGCCTCTGTGGCTCGGACCTCATGGACTGGTACCTGAGGGATAGGGCCCCCCTGGTCCTGGGCCATGAGCCCACGGGGGTCGTCGTCGAGGTGGGGCCGGGCGTGGAGGGCTTCAGCGTCGGGGACAAAGTCTTCGCCCACCACCATGTGGCCTGCCTCACCTGCCACTACTGTCGACACGGCGACTACACCCTCTGCGAGAGGTTCAGGGAGACCCACCTCGACCCCGGGGGCTTCGCGGAGTTCTTCAGGGTCCCGAGGGAGAACCTCCTCATCGACACCCTGAGGATACCCGAGGACATATCCTTCGAGGAGGCGACCCTCATCGAGCCCACGGCCTGCTGCTTAAAGGGGCTGAGGAAGGCGGGCCTACGACCCGGCGACTCCATCGCCATCATCGGCGCTGGACCCACAGGACTCATCCTCCTCCAGCTCGCCAGGGCCCTCGGTGCTGGGGGCATCTTCGTGACGGACCTCGTCGAGTATCGGCTGAGGGCTGCGGAGGACCTTGGGGCGACCCTGGCCCTGAACCCCTCTGAGGAGGACCCCGTCAGGGCGGTGAGGAGTGAGACGGAGGGGCGTGGGGCCGACGTTGTGATGGTGACCGCGCCCAACCTGAGGGCGCTGGAGACGGGGTTGGACCTCTGTCGGAGGGGTGGGACGGTCTGCGTCTTCGCCCCGACGCCCCCCGACGCCTACCTGAGGCTGAGCCCCCACAGGGTCTTCTTCTCCGAGATCACCCTTGTGGGGTCCTACTCGACGTCGCACCTCGAGACAAGGGAGGCGCTGGAGCTGATCAGGAGGCGGAGGATCGAGGCGGAGAAGCTCATCAGCCACAGGTTCCCCCTGGAGGAGGTAGATAAGGCCTTCTACCTCGCGTCGAGGGATAAGAACTGCCTTAAGGTTGTGATAACCAGAGGGGGATGAGGGGATGCGTAGGATGAGGGCGGCCGTCCTCTACGGGATCGGGGACCTCAGGGTCGAGGAGGTGGAGGTCCCGGAGGTGGGGCCCGGGGAGGTCCTCGCCGAGGTGAGGGCTGCGACGACCTGTGGGACCGATGTCAAGATCCTCAGGAGGGGGTATGTCGGGGGGATCGTCTCCTACCCCATGCCCTTCGGCCATGAGTGGAGCGGGGTGGTGGCAGAGGTCGGACCGGGGGTCGAGGGCTTCAGCCCCGGGGACCGGATCAGGGCGGGGAACTCCGCCCCCTGCTACGCCTGTCCCATGTGCGCCGAGGGGAAGTACAACCTCTGCCTGAACAGGACCTGGCTCTGGGGAGCCTACGCCGAGTACATCAAGGTTCCGAGGCAGATCCTCCTCCACAACGCCCAGACCTTCCCCAGCGACCTCAGCTTCGAGGAGGCTGCCGTCGCAGAGCCCCTCGCCTGCGTCCTCCACGGCTCCGATAAGGTGGGGATCAACCCCGGCGACTCCGTCGCCATCATAGGCTCAGGCCCCATAGGGCTCCTACACCTCCAGGTCGCGAGGCAGAAGGGCGCAGGGAGAATCTTCGTCAGCGACCTCGTGGATGAGAGGCTGGAGGTCGCTGAGCGCCTCGGGGCGGATGAGACGGTAAACCCTGGGAGGGAGGACCTGGCGAGCTTCGTAAGGGAGATGACCGGGGGCCTCGGGGTCGACGTGGTCATAGAGGCCGTGGGGCTCCCCCAGACCTGGGCTGAGGCCCTGAGGCTGGTGAAGAGGGGTGGCAGGGTCCTCGAGTTCGGCGGATGCCCCCCAGGAACCTCCATCGAGGTGGAGACGGAGCTACTTCACTACGGCGAGGTGACCCTCATGGGCTCCTTCCACGCCGCGCCGGCGGAGTTCGAGAGGGCGCTCAGGATGATCGCAGACCGGGAGGTGGACGTCAGGAGTCTCATCACTAGGCGGATGAGTCTGGAGGAGATAGCGGAGGCCTTCGAGGTCCTCTCCACCTCCAAGAAGGAGCTGAAGATAGCGATAATCCCTTAGATGAGGCTCACCGACCTGAGGGCCTCCTCCACCTCCCGCCTCTCCCCCTCGCTCAGCGGCATTATCGGCCGCCTGGGGACGCCAGCCGGCCTCCCCCTCAGCCTCAGGGCCTCCTTCAGGGCGGCGATCTGGTTGTGCTCCCTCACGAGGACCCTGTTGAGGAAGGAGACCCTCATCTGGTGCCTCGCCGCCTCCTCCATCCTCCCCTCCCTGAAGGCCCTGTAGAGGGCGACGCAGGCCTCGGGGTCGGCGTTCCCAACGGCGACGATGGCTCCGTGGCCCCCGAGCATCAGGGTCTGGAGGATCAGGTCCGCGGAGCCTGAGAGGACTGAGATCCTGTTGCCGACGAGGCGGAGGATCTCGGCCATCAGCCCGGGGTTCCCGCTGCTGTCCTTCACACCCACGACGCCGTCGTACTCCGAGACGAGGCGCTCGAGGACCCTGGGAGGGAGGGAGTAGCCCGTGAACTTCGGGACGTTGTAGACGAGGATGGGGAGGTCCACGGCGTCGAGGAGGGCGGCATAGTGCCCGAAGACCTCCTCCTCTGAGAGACCGAAGTAGAAGGGCGTCACGACGAGGGCGGCGTCGGCCCCCGCCTCCAGGGCGTCGCGGGTCAGGGTGATGGTCTCCCTCGTCCCCAGGGCCCCTGTCCCCGCGACCACCGGCACCCTCCCATCCCCCTGGTCCACGACCCACTCGACGACCCGCC
>PIYN01000021.1 GCA_003601775.1 Candidatus Bathyarchaeota archaeon | reverse complement strand
GGCCTCACCCCTCCCGCCCGAGCAGGGGCTCCACCCCCTCGGGATCGAAGACGTCGACCTCGAGGACGTTCCTCGCGAAGTTCAGGAGGCCCCTCCTCACCCCGAGGCTGAGGTTCGGGTACCAGAGAGGCGACGCGATGACGAGGGCCCTCCAGGTGTAGAAGGGCTGGATGACCTCCAGGAGTTCCTCGTCCCCCGTGGCGTCGAGGTATCGATCCCAGAAGGTCCTCCAGAGGCGCTGGAAGGGCCCTGTGACTGTGCCCCGGTCCCTGAGGGCGTAGAAGAGGTAGTTGATGGTCATGGAGGAGACATCGTCCGCCGGCTCCCCCCACTCCCCCCGGCTCCTGTCGAGGACCGTGAAGTCGGTCCCCTCCCTGAAGAGGATGTTCCAGGGGTGGAAGTCGCCGTGGACCTGAGATAGGCGATGGGTCCTCCCCTTGATCCTCCACCTCCACTCGATGCACCGCCTCTCGATCGCCATGAGGTCGCTGGGCCGGATGTAGTCGAGGTCCTGGGGGTAGCTGTCGGTCAGCCCCATGAGGCACTCCCCATGGCCGATGAGTTCCCTGATCCTCCGGACGTAGAGGCCCGGGTCGTCCCGCTTCTCAGCATGTATCTCTGCGAGATACTCCGCCAGCGCCTCGACTCGCCTGAGGTCGAGGTCTCGGAGGTGCCCCTCCTCCCTGATCCTGTCCAAGTCCCTGTAGTACTCCCTCCCCTCCACCCACTCCGTCAGGAGGAAGAACTCCGTGCAGTCCCCGAGGGACTTGAGGGATCCGTCCCTCATGAAGGAGCCGACGTCCACCGCCCTGACGTGCCGAGGCAGGAGGTTAAAGACCCGCGCCTGCCAGAGGAGTATCCCCGCCCTATCGGACATCCTCTCATGTCCAAAGCCACCGGGCCGAATGGTGTTGAGGACAACCCTCCTCACCGAGCCATCGAGGGAGAACTCGATGAGGAGGGGGGTGCCGTAGCCGTAACCCTTCAACACCTTCCCCGGCTCCCCAGCCGCCTTCCCCAGCTCCCCGACCCTGAGGACCTCCACCTCCCCCCCGTAGAGCTCTGAGAGGTAGGCCCTGAGGGAATCAACCTTGAGATCCAACAACCCTAATCTCCAATAGGTGAGAGGTAACCCTCATAAAAAACCTTCATCTCCACAAAAAATCTGGGGATCTGATCTCTCTCTGAGAGTTTCTCTTCCACAGATCCGGAGCTCTTCGAAATGGATCATATTATCGACACCTTTTATAATTTTACTTTCCGCTTATTTTTAAACTAAAATTGGCGCCGGGTATGGGATTCGCCTTTTTGAGTATAAATTCCTTCTCTTTTTACTGCTGTCTGATTGTTCCCCTTGGGGGTGATTGATGTATGAGGTTTTACTCTTTTTACCAACAGGATTTTAGGGTTCAGCTTATTTTTAGTGAAGTCGAAGACCGCTAAAATAGTCTCTTGCGATGTCCAGAGCCAACTCGATATACTTCTCCCTGTCGTAAGGTTGGTTGCACCACATCCCATCGGCTGAGATGACGCGCCTAAAAAGGGGGTTCTTATGCTTCGCATTCACGTATCCAAAGTCTACATAATCTTCCCATATGGCGTCTCTAGATGCAAACCTGCCTTTCCATCATCCAAACTTAAGTCTCACAGAGGCAGTATCGATTGAAGATACGCGTATTCTTTCAATGTTCTGGGATTACCATGTTAATTATATAGGTTTTTTGACGGCTAGGTTTATGGCTATCTCGGCTATGTCTGTCCCGTATTCAGCAATCCTTCTGATGCTTTCGAGGATCAGTCTTATTCCTAAAGTAGTTCTAGGCTCAATCTTGAGTTTGAGGAGTTGCTCGATTATCTCTTCTTCAAAATCTATTACATGGTTTATCTTGGTCATGGACTCGTTGATTAGTTTCGGGTCGTATTTATATAACGACTTCATGGAATACTCATGGATCTCTTGGGCTAATGAACTCATGGCAACTATTCCTTCTATGGCTTTGCCGTTTATCGGTGCTGCTAGTGTGGGGATTACACCGGCTATTCTTGCGGCGTGGTCGGCGCTCCTCTCCACACTCTTCACTATCAGGCGATAACCCAGGCAATCTCTTGGATTTGAGAGGCCTATCTCCTCAATGAGTGCTCTATTGTAGACCGCCGCTTTCAGCTGTCGAACTATAAAGAAGTATAGTCTGTCAACCTCGTCGTCTCTTTGGACAACCTCCATAGCTAAGTCTTTGTCGTTATTCTCGAGGGCTTCTATAGCGTCTCTCAGCATGAATAACATCAACACATGCATACGATCCAGAGCTCTCTTCAGAGGGAGCTCCACATGGCCGAGCAGACATTGGGCAACAATCTCGTCGGCTGATTCCTCCATTATCTCGACCCCTATCAACTTCTGTCTTATGGACCTCTTGAGGAGATCTCGGTATCTTACATTTCTAAGCTTGATTCTTATTATGTCGTAGCCCACGAGGTAGTGGGCGATGAAATCCCTGATGATGACCTCTGGCCCGGCCTGTGGAGACACTTCTATGGTTGCCTCTGAAATCTCTTTAGGCTTTAAGTCTCCTTTAGGAACTATGAGTAATGATGTGTCGGCTTGAGGTATCAACGCCACCTGATCCTTAGGCTTTAAACCAGCCGCCTTCACCCACTTCTTAGGCAACGAGATGATGTAGGTGGCGCCCCCTGTGATCTGAATTTTTCTCAATTCTGCGGGTAAACTCATGAGACCACCACATACATAGACTAAGAAATATTCTATAGGACCCCAATATATATTTAACTATTCTATAGTTTATGTCGAGAAAGTATATATCACTCACTCAAAATTATAGTAAATGAAGGTGAGCAAAGATTGCATAGAAGCATTCCGACTTTACGCGCCATTTTGGCAATGAGCCTGCTATTCATCGTTGGGGTCGCCAGCGGCTATTATGTGAACCCGCTGCTATCGCCTCCAACCGTAGTCTGGGAGGAAGATAGTGCTTGGCGCACTGATGGCATAAGCATCTCAGGCTCAACAACGGTTCTACCCATAGCCAATGCCTGTGCCATCGCTTTCATGAATAAATATACTGGGACCAGCATTACCATTTCAGGTGGAGGATCGGGCCGAGGCTACAGTGAAGTAATAGACGGCGTAGTAGATATCGGCATGGCCTCTAGACCTCCTAAACAGGAGGAGATAGACGACGCAAGGGAGAAAGGTGCCGCTTTATGGCTGTATCCCATAGCGTTGGATGGCGTCTGTGTAGTGGTCCACCCATCGGTTAATGAAACCTTAAGGCTCACGTTGCAGGAGGTAGCCAAGATCTTCGCTGGAATCTACACAAGATGGAGTGAGGTGAAGCCTGGTTTACCTGATGAACCTATCTATGTCGTCGTCAGAGAACCCGGTTCGGGGACGAGGGGTACCTTCGAGGAGTTTGTGATGAAGCCATACGGTTACAGTGTGACCGATGCAGCCCATGTCCAGCCGAGCAACCCGGCGATAAGGACTATGATAGAGACCACCCCATACTCTATAGGATACATAGGCTTCGGCTTCATAACCCCCAACATGGTTGTTGTAGCCTTAGCCGAGGAAGAAGGCAAGCCATACATCTACCCCACCACAGAGAACATCGCCAGCTTCAAGTACCCGATCTCACGATACCTGTACTTGGTCACTAGCACCAGACCTGAGAGCGGATCATTAACCGATCGATTCATCGACTTCGTTCTGAGCCCTGAAGGACAAGAGATAGTGGAGGAACAGGGGTTTCTAAAGCTTCCAAAATACCCGTCAGGTTATTGAGATGAATCTTGAAAGCTTCCTAAAAAGCCTCCATAAACTTTTTATGCGTTTAAAGAGTCAGCCTGTAGAGTTCATCCTATTCTTTTGTGCTTCTTTCTCTATAGTGATCCTCTTATTGATGTTTCTCTTCGTGGTTAAGGAAGGCTCGCTTGCCTTTGTAAGGCTTGGTGTGCAGCTGATCTTCGGCCAGAGATGGGAAACTAACTCTGATCTATATGGCGGTTTTCCTTTGGTGTATGGTTCTCTCATGGTCGTATCCGGCGCACTTGTGATCTCTGTTCCCCTTGGGATATGCACATCCATATTCATCGCTGAGGTTCTGCCATTCCAGCTCAGAGATCCCGTCAAATCCATTATAGAACTCCTTGCATCCATACCCTCAGTAATCTATGGGTTCATAGGAGCAACTTTTCTAGCTCCCTTAATAGCCTCCATTTTTGAGCTCCATTCCGGAGCAACGGCATTGACAGCCTCACTGATACTGGCGATAATGGTGCTCCCAACGATCGTCGGCGTCTCAGGAGAAACAATCTCAGCCGTGCCGAGGGACTATAAGGAAGCCGCACTCGCCCTTGGAGCGTCTAAGTGGCAAATTATAAGGAACGTTGTTCTACCTTTCTCTAAATCCGGCATGTTAGCCAGCGTAATGTTAGGTTTCGGGAGAGCCATAGGGGAGACCGTCGCGGTCCTCATGGTAGCGGGGAATGTGGCCATGGTCCCCACACCTCCCTGGAATTATTTGGCTCCAGTATATCCGGTTACGGCCGTCATAGCGATGCAGATGGGTGAGGCCGCCGTCGGAAGCCTAGAATACAGCGCATTATTCGGGTTAGGATCGATACTCTTCATCATTACGTTTGTTGTGAACACAATTGCTGACGTAATCGTCAGGAGGGGACCCGTAACGAGAGGTGTTCAGCTATGAGCGGCCAGACCGGGGAGAGAGTGATCTTCGCAATTCTTGGAGTACCCATGCTCATCTGTATGCTTATATTCTCGTGGATTCTCAGCCTGCTCTTGACTGGAATCGGATCTGTGAGGTGGGAGTTATTAACCGTGAGTGCCCTCCAAGGGGGAATGTTTGAGATGATCGTTGGCACCATATACTTGCTACTTGGGGCTACTGCGATTGCTGGTCCAGTAGGGATTTTAGCCGCCATCTACTTGGTGGAGTATGCCCCGAGCAGGGGGCTGACGCGTATCATAGACCAAGCGATCAATAACTTGGCCGGCGTTCCATCGATAGTGATAGGTCTATTTGGCTATACCTTCTTCTGCCGACATCTCAGGCTCGGAGTATCCCTCACAGCCGGCTGGTTGACCTTAGCTCTGATGATGCTTCCCATAATTATTAGGGGGTCTGAGGAAGCCTTGAGGATGGTTCCAGCATCCTTTAAGGAAGCGGCTCTGGCTTTAGGAGCTACTAGATGGAAGGCGATAAGCTCAACAACTCTCCCGGCAGCCGCACCAGGGGTGGTTACGAGCGTGATCTTAGGGATAGCTAGAGTTGCCGGAGAGACAGCCGCTATACTCTTCACATCATGCGTTCTCATAACAAGGGGCTTACCGAGATCCCCCTTAGAGCCCGTGATGGCGCTTTCATATAACCTCTTTGTCAAAATAGTTGCCCTAGGAACTCCAGCCCAAAAGGTCTTTGGAGTAGCCCTGGTTCTCTTTATGATTGTCACCTCACTCTCCCTCTCCGCGATTTTATTGAGGATCCATTACAGGAAGGGGCAGCCATGGTTAATGATAAGATAGATATTAGGAACCTGAATGTCTGGTTTAGAGACAACCATGTCCTGAAAGACGTAAGTTTCAAGATCAGGGAGAATGCTGTTACAGCAATCATGGGCCCCTCAGGATGCGGAAAGACAACCCTAATAAGGGCGATCAACAGGATGAACGACCTTATATACGGTTGCCGGACATCCGGCGATGTATACATAGATGGACACAACATCTACGACGGAAACATAAACGTCTACGAGTTAAGAAGGAAGGTTGGAATGGTGTTCCAGAAGCCCAACCCCTTTCCAAAGTCAATATATGAAAACGTCGCATTCGGGCCGAGGATTCACAAGGTAGCGAGCGGAAGGGAACTCGACGAGATTGTGGAGAGAAGCCTCAGGGAGGCGGCCCTCTGGGATGAAGTTAAGGACAGACTACACGACAATGCCTTCAATCTCTCAGGCGGGCAGCAACAGAGGCTATGCATCGCAAGGGCATTGGCCGTGAAGCCCGAGATAATACTGATGGATGAGCCTTGTAGCGCATTAGACCCCGCAGCAACAGCGAAGATTGAAGCCCTAATAAGAAGACTGAGTAAGAAGTATACCGTGATTGTAGTTACCCATAACCTACAACAGGCAGCCCGAATCTCAGACTTCACAGCCTTCCTGTACATGGGCAAGCTCATCGAGTATGGTGACACCAAAAGTGTCTTCGAGAACCCCCACAGTGAACTGACAGAGAAGTATATCACGGGAAAGTTTGGGTAGGTGAATATGGATGAGCCGACTGATCGACGCAGGTTTAGAGCAGCTCTCAAGACTCATCTTCAAGATGGGAGATCTGGCAGAGAAAACCGTTTTGCTCTCGCTCGATTGTTACATGAAGGGAGTAGATGTCCACGAAAAGGTGAGGGTATTGTCTGAAACCCTGGTCTCGTTGAGTGAGGAGGCTGAAGATAAGGCAGTGGAGTTGATCGCAAGATATCAGCCCGTCGCATCTGACCTGAGAACAATAAAGTCCTACATGAAGATTGCATACGACTTCTCACGCTACGGCAGATACGCCTGGGACATAACACACATTCACAAAAGGCTTGACATCAAGCTGGATGAATGTAGATTTCCATGGATGCCCCTAGAAGAGATTAGCGGAAAAGTATTGAGGATGGTTCACACAAGCATCGAAGCGATCAAGAAACATGACGTATACCTCGCAAAAACACTCAATGCCATGGAAAGGGAGGTTGACGAAATATATTACCGATGTCTCGACAAACTGGTTGAACAGTCTCCACCATTAATAGGTTGTGTCGTCTCAACCCTGCTCTTCATTCGGCACCTCGAAAGGATAGCTGACCACGCGGCCTATATAGGGGAATCAGTCATCTACATTGTAACAGGTGAACGGGTAAGCCTTAGATAAAATGAGGCAATAATTAAAGATGGAAGGTGAGGGATTAATGATAAAGCGATTTCACCTAACTATTGTAACATGAAATTATTATTTAAACGTTTATAATCATGTTTTTTGGCGCCGGGGATGGGATTTGAACCCATGAGCTCCCAGAGGAGCACTGGTTCGCCTGCCCCTGGGGCTTCAAGACCAGCGCCGGTGGACTCCGCTGGGCGGATTTGTCCGGACTTGGCTACCCCGGCTCAAATTGAGATGATGATCTTCGGAGATAAAAATCCTTATGGGAGATGAAGACTTCCTCGACCTATCGCCGCCGTCCTCGTCCGATGATGAACTCGCAGCAGAGGTTCTTCCTGTCCGTGCACCTCGCCTCCTCGCAGGCGAGTTCCTGTTCCAGGGCCTCGGAGACGACTCCCGTCCAGTATCCCCTGAGGAAGTAGCAGATGGGCTCTCCTGGGGTGTTGCAGTACTTCGCGATGGGGTTGTTCTCGATCCTTATGGTCACCGTCCCCCTCCCCTCATCGTACTTTACGAGCCTGGGCGCCCCCCATCCCAGGACACGGCTTCGGTCCATGACGGCCTCCAAGAGGCGGCGCTTCGTGTAGGCCCCCTCCCTCCTCAGGGCCTCTATCACCTCGCTGCTGTCGTGGATCCCCTTCTCCCTTCCCATGTGGAAGAACATGGTCAGCCCCGCGGTGCCGAAGGTCGTCGTCAGGACCCTCATCATCTCTATGAAGGCCTTGGGCGTCATGGAGATGACACGTAGCCTGACGCCCGTGAACTCAACCCTCACTTCTCCCATCTTCCTATCCTTCCCATTCATAAACTCACTTCTCCCCTCGTCCTTTGGCCTTGCTCTCGATCTCGGCCAAGGTCTTTAGCAGATCCTTTCTCACCTCCTCCTCTCCTCTCCCCTCGATGACGGTTATCCCATAGACCTTGCTCAGGGACCTCACCTCCTCTCGACCTGAGGAATCGATGAGGATCGCCGCGGTGGGGTTGGTGTCCATCTTCTTCCCCAGGAGGGAGACGATATCCCTCTGCGTCCCGGTCTTAGATACGTCCACTACCAAGCGCTTCCCATCCTTCTCCGCCACGACATCGAAACTGTGCTGAGCCCCCGAGGCCCCCCGGATCTTCCCATCGATCTTCACCTTGTACCCTTTCTCCTGAAGGATGGCCCTCAGGGCCTCCTTGAGGGGGAGTGCCGTGCCGATCTCCTCCAGGACGAAGTCCGGGATCTTATAGGCGTGGACCTTCGTGTACTTCGCATCTCGGTAGGTGAAGGTCCTATGGCACTTCTGGCAGACGTGGACTATCTCCGGCGCGTCGAAGTTGTAGCCGCACTTCTCGCAGCGGTAGGAGGCTCCAATCACCGTATACCTCCCATCTTTAGAGGCTCCTTTCCCCTCTCCGCTCAGCTCTGTCTTGCAGTTGGGGCAGACGAGGTCCTCCCCCTTGGAGAAGGCCTCCCTGGGCGCTATGTACCCGCACTTCACGTGCTCGAGGAGCTCGGAGTAGTCGACGTTGATGGAGTTACACTTCGGGCAGGCGTACTTGGAGTAGACCTCGGGGGAGCCGCAGTCAGGGCAGAGGAGCACGCGGTCCACGACCTTGGACTCCAAGACTCCCTTCGAGGCGAGGCCCTCGAGGAGGCTCCGTACCTTCTCCGGGTCCTCCTCGCCCAGCGCCTCCTCCGCCTCAGGGTACCTCACTCCTCCTGGACCTATCGTGGGCTTGATCTCCAGTAAGCCCTCTCTGACGAGCTTCTCCAGGAGCTCCCGCTCCTTGGGGCTCAGCTTGGAGAGGGCTTCCTTGCTCATCGGCTTCACTCCTTAGGTGGCGAGTGCGTTGAAGAGGAGGACCGTGATGGAGAGGAGGGTGACGGAGTGGCGTAGGCCGGCCCTTATGCTCCCGTCCCCGATCTTCCCCGCCACGAGCCCCCCGAAGAGGGCCTCCATGGTAGAGGCCCAGAAGAGGATGGAGCGGTAATAGTTGATATCCAATATATGGGGGAGGAGGGGCGCCCCCAGGAGGAGGACCTCCTGGCGCTCGGAGAGGGGGATGAGGAACTGGTGGAGGACGACGTTGGCGATGACGAGGAAGATGAGGGCAGCGATGTAGACTGTCACGGTGTAGGGCCTCATCTGGGTGTACTTCTCCTCCCTGTACTCCTCGAGGCTCGAGAAGAGCTCGACGCCGGAGTTGAGGACCTCCATCATCCTCCCGCCCACCTGATGAGCCTCGATGAGTATGGTACAGAGCCTCCGGGCGCTGGGCCGGTTGAGGCGGTCGGCGAGGGATGTCAGGGCCTCCTCCCAGCTCGCCCCCAAGATGAACTCCGCCAGGGCGTGCTCCATCTCCCTTGAGAGGGGACCGTAGCTCCTCCTCGAGGCCTCCTCCAGGGCCCTCGGGAGGGTCACGCCGGAGCTGACGGACTCGGTGATGTCGCGGAGGAGCCTCGGGATGTTCCTATCCACCTCCCTCTCCCACCTGTGGTTGGTGTACTCCAGGAGGGCCGGGGGGAGGAGGGCGATGACGAGGCCGAGGGCCATGATGTTATTCGCCTTCTGGCTCAGGGGTATGATGTAGGGTGCCTCAGGGGTGTAGAGGCCGGTGAGGAGGGGGAGGAGCAGGACGAGGCCTCCGACGGCGGAGGAGAGGGACCAGACCATGACCCTATGTCTCCGCTTGAAATACATTCACCCCTCCTCCGGCAGGATCACATCGAGGATGATGAGGAAGGCCGCCGCCATCACCGGGATGACCACGAAGACGAGGAGGTTCATCTGGACCACGGGCGGGAGGCCGAGGGCAGACCCCCCGAGGATCGAGAGCATGGTGAGCATGAGGATGAAGAGGATGGGGGAGACGACGATCGCCGTGATGTAGATCTCCCCCAGGTAGTTTAGGGTGCCCAGCGTCCTCTTCAACTGGTCCCTCTTCACCTCGAGGAGCCTCCCCACCTCGAAGAGGAAGAGGTCCCTGAGGTCCCCGCTCGTCTCCACGGTGTTCACGGCCTCCAGCAGGATCTTGGAGAGGGTGGCGGAGGGGCTGCGGAGGGAGAGGTCCCTGAGGGAGGAGAGGACGTCGAGGCCGAGGAGCCTGATATTCGCGATGAACCTCGTCGCCAGTTCCCTGATGGGGCGGCGGTGCTCTACCTCCGCTACCCGCTCGAAGATCCTCTCTACTGGGATCCCCCCGGCCGCCAATACGCCCATGTACCCTATGGTGTAGACGAGGTTCGCGTCCACCTCCTTCCCCCTCTGCCCCCCGCGGTACATGGGGTAGACGAGGAGGATGGTGAGGGTGGCGCAGCCAAGGGTCCAGGAGGAGGAGAGGACGGCGAGGATATACCTGGTGAGGGGCAGGCTAAGGAGGATGCGGTGGAGGAGCGCCGAGAGGGCGCAGGATATGACGAAGACGAGGGTGGAGGCGAGGAGGGCGAGGGAGATGTAGGCGTCATGGAAGAGGGAGATCCCGCTCTGGCGGTAGATCCGCCTATGGGCCTTCAGGAAGGGGAGCCGGGGCACCACTCCCCCGAAGAGCCTGTAGCTGACCCTCACCAGGATCGTCCTCCCCTCCACCCTCACCACCCCAGGTCGAACCTCGCCCGGTTGTATATCTCGCCGGGGTTGAGGTAGTACCTCCTCACCACCTCCGCGACCTCACTATAGCTCTGGATACCCCTCTTTACCATCCACCTTAGGATGATCTCCCTCCTCTGATGCTCCTCCAAGAGGTCCTCCACAGGGATGTGCCTCAGCTCCGAGATCTTCCTGAAGACGTAGCTCCCGGACTCCAGGAGCTCTGGGTCAGAGAGGAAGTTGTCCCCCTTGGGGTTCCATCGGTAGACGTCCTTGAAGAGCACCCTGTCGGTCTTCTCCTCGATCCCCGTTATCTCCGTGACCCTCTGAACCCTCCGCGCCACGATATCTCCGAGTCTCACCCTCCCGATGAGGACGACGACGTTCATGAGGGGGATCATCATCTTCGGGATGTTCATCGGCCTCGTCAGGAGCCTCTTCACGACGGTCTCGACGTCCTCTGCGTGGATGGTGCAGAGGCCCCCGTGGCCGACGGCGATGCTCTGGAAGAGGGTGTAGGCCTCCTCCCCCCTCACCTCCCCGACGATGATGTAGTCAGGCCTCTGCCTTAGGGAGGCCTTCAGGAGATCGAAGAGGGTCACCTCCTGGACCCCGGGCTGGAAGGAGGGGCGGGTCACCATGGGTATCCAGTTCTCGTGGAGCTGGAGCTCCCTCACCTCCTCTATGGTGACGACCTTCATCTCAGGCCTGATGAAGGTGGCTATGGCGTTCAGCAGCGCCGTCTTCCCCGAGGCCGTCGCCCCGCAGACCATGATGGAGCGGAGATTCTCGACGAGGACCCAGAAGTAGGCCGCCATGTGGGTGGAGATGGTCCCGAACTTTATCAGGTCCACGACGGTGAAGGGGTTCGTCCTCACCTTCCTTATGGTGAAGGTGGGCCCCCTCCTGGAGATCTCCTCGAGGGTGAGGTGGACCCTGAAGCCCTCGGGGAGGGTCCCCTCCAGGATCGGCCTCGAGACGGAGATCTGGTGCCCGGCCTTGTAGGCGAGGCGGAGGATGAAGGAATCCAGCTCCTCCTCCGAGCCGTAGGCGACGTTGGTGGGGAGGGACTCGTACCGCCTGTGCCAGACGTAGATGGGTATCCTCACCCCATCGCAGCTGATGTCCTCGATGTTCTCATCCCTCATGAGGAGGTCTATGGCGCCGTAGCCGAGGAGGTCCCTTTTCAGGTAGTAGAGGAACTTCTCCACGGCCTCCTCTGGGATCCTCGGCCTGAAGACCTTCATGGCCCTCCTGGCCTTCTCCACGAGGTACTCCTCGAGGCGAGACTCATCCTTCAGTACGGAGAGGGAGACGTCCGCCTCCTCCCTGATGATCTCCTTCAGCCTCTCGAGGCTCTCCCTCTCCTCCTCCGTCAGGGTGGGCTCCACGGTGAGGTAGAGGAGCCTCCCCGTCTCCTCCTCAACCCTGATACCGACGTATCCGAAGGGGGGGTTGACGGGGTAGAACTCCTTGAAGGTGGGCGGATGCTCGACCTGCGATCCATCATGCTTCCTCTCCCTGCTCAACGTCCGAGCCCCTCCGTCACGTCGATCCCTCCTGGGTGATCCTCCTCTCGCCCACCAGGCTCCCCACGACGATGTAGAGGGTGAACTCGTCCCCTCCAGGGCTCCTGGAGCTCACCTCCAGCTGGAACTCGCCGTTGCTGTCCAGCCTCACCCAGGCGGGGTTCTCCATCGCCTCCCCGTTGGAGGCGTTTCGGAGGAGGACGTTCTCACCATCGGCGTATACCGAGGCATAGGCGTAGGGGATGGGGGCCCCATCGGGGTCCTCAGCCCTCAGGGTGTACCACCCCCACCCCCCGTAGGGGAGGGTGCCACCGGAGAAGGAGTAGGTTGTCTGGAGGCCTATGAGGTCGACCTTCAGGAGGAAGGGGGTCCCCGTCTCCTTGACGCCCCTGATCCTGACCCGCCACTCCCCACTCGTCGCGTTCCTGAACCTCGAGGCGTTAGAGGTGATGTTCCCGAGCCTCAGCTCGTCCGTGTTTGGCGTCCCACTCGAGGTATAGCTGGTGTACCCATCCCCCCCTGTGGGGTAGTCCCCGAGGGCGTAGTCGTAGAGCTGGATCGTCACATCGACCCCGCTGATATTCCAGCAGCTCTCCACCCACCACACAAGCTCCGTCCAGTCCTCCAGATTCGAGGACCCTGTGAACTCGACCTCCACAGTGTACTCCTCCACCTCAGACCACAGATGCAGGAGAGCGGCATCGATCTCCCAGCTATCCTGGGTGGTATCCCCGGTCTCAGTTCCCCCTATGAATCTGATCGTGAAGTTGGGGGAGTCGAGGTAGGGGGCGACGGAGACGTTGTTCCATCCTGGATTTAGGTCTGTGAGGAGGCTCTGCCAGGTCGAGTTGTACCATACGTCGACCCCCAGGTCCTCAGACCCCATCGTCCCACAGTAGATGCAGAGCTCCTCATTCTCCTCGTCAAAGTCCACATCCGTCCACTGGACCTCCAAGTCCAGATTGTAGTTGGATGTCTCCACTTCCTTCTTTATCGTGACGTAGTCGATCCATGCGTGTTCCCCTGTTCTTATGGTGACGGCGGACCAACGCACCTTGAAGTTGGAGACAAAGTACCTGCTATCGGTGATCTTCTCCCGATAGTGGAGCCACTGATTTTCTTGAGTTGTAGAACCAAGGTCAGCGATAGTGTTCCAAGTAGTTCCGTCGTAGTACTGGAGGAGGAGGTCGTCGGCGTCGAGATTGTTGTCCCTGTACCAGAACTCTATGTAGATGGCGACGGCGTCTGAGCAGTCCAATTCTGGAGTATCTAAGTCCCCCGATCTCCCACTCCCCAACCCATCGAAGTCCGCCGAGTAAGTTCCATCGTAGGCCTCATCGCTCTCCTTATTCCATTGCCCCGTCTCGCTCCACCCTGCTGGGGGCCAGATGTCCTCGAAGGACTCGCCATCGATGAGGGTTATGTTACCCGTCCCGGGGACGCTCTCCTCCGTCAGGGTGTCATAGACGGAGTCCGGGCCGGACCTCTGGGCCGTGAAGTTGCTGTGGGCCCCATAGGTCGGGGGGTCGACTGAGGGCTCGGGGATCTGGTCGACGTAGCGGTATTGGGTCCTCCTCGTGCCTGTGTAGTGGGAGCGGAAGATGAGGTAGTCCCCGTCGTCCTCGACGAGGCTGGAGGTCGAGCCGCTCACGTACCCCGTCGAGTTGAGAAGACTCCACCCCGAGGGGGAGTAGGAGACGGTGCAGTTCCTGGCGATGATCCTCACCCGGGCCCCTCCTGCCTCCTCCGGCGGATAGGTGTAGGTGAAGACGCTCCCGAGCTCGGTGACCAGGAGTATCGTGTAGTTGTGACCCTCGAGGATCGTGACGTCGTCCGTGGAGATGTTCGTCGCCGTCTCGTAGGGCTTCAGGTAGAGGTCCAGCTCGGAGAACCTCTGGATGGGCGGGGTCACGGTCTCGTCGAGGACGCCGAGCCAGATGAGGTGGACGGTGTTGGGACCAGTGTTCCTCGCCGTTATGTTCAACCTGCGGTCCCCCGTGAGTGAGACCTCCTGGAAGGTGATCTCCTCTTGGCCCTGATACCTCTCGAGCTGGTCCATCTCCTCTTGGGTGCTCCTGTAGACCACCTGGGTCCTCACGGTGAGGATGTAGGCTGTGAGGCCTGAGAGGAGGATGAGGAGGAGGAAGACGGCGCCGATGATGGAGCCCGTCCCCCGCCTCGTCCCGCTAAGGCGTCCAGAGGTATTCACATCGCACCCCTCGCTCGCTTACGACGACTATATCATAGCCCCTCCCCTCGACGATGGCGACCGGCGACGTGAGTTTCACGTGGACCAGCTTCAGCGTGTAGACCGTCTCCCCCCTGCCGGAGAGGAACCTCGTCGCGGGTTTGTTGTCGATGTAGATGGCGTCCACGGAGATATCGATCTTGCCGTAGTTCAGGATGGTGATGTTGAGGAGGTCTGAGCCGTCCCACCAGACCGCGAGGACGCGGAATTTCTCCTTTACCCTCTCCTCCTCGAGGGTGAGGCTGTACTGGAAGGACTCCTGCAGGGAGTTCAGGGTGGTCTGGCTGTAGGCGTAGAGGGTGGTCCCGAGGAGGGAGACGACGAGGAGCATCACAAGGCTCGCTATGACCTCGCTTACCCCTCGGCATTCGCCTGACAGCCTCATTTAACCGGACCCCACATCAGGGATTAGGAGGGAGGAGAAAGGGCTGGGGATTCCCACTCTTCTTAAGACTCACACTTCACGCTGAAGTCAAGGCGGGTATTGTCGTCGCAGACCAGCCTCACCTGGTAGGTTGCGCCCACGGTGTAGGTCCCGTTGATGATCACCGTGCCGACGGAGCCGACGGCGATCCTGACGTCCTGGTTCCTGTAGAGGGTGGCGGGCGCGTTATTGACGTAGGCGGCGCTGACGTTCACAACCTTGCTCCCGATGTTCCTGACATAGGCCACGATATGGGTCGTGTTGCAGGTCGCGGCGTCGAGGGAGAGGGTCCCCGGGGTATTGCTCCCCCCGAGGCCGCCGAGGTATCCCATGGTATAAGCGTATATGACGACCCCTCCCGCCACGGCGAGGACCATGAGGAGGAGTACCGCGATGAAGGTGGAGATCCCCCTCCTCCCCCTCAGCACCTCCGGTCTTCGGCGTCTCTCTCCCACTCGCATATTCATTACATTTGGTGAATAGAACCCCGGCTTTATCTAAGGGTGATGTGACTCGAGGTGGGGAGAGAGGGGTTACAGGCTTTCACGGTCAAAGAGCTATGTAGCGTCCTGGGGCTTTGTCCTCCGTCTCCGTCTTAGATCCATCCTCCGCACGGCCTCCTCTATGTACTCGCTGATCTTCTCCTGTGTGATCCTGAACGCCTCCTCTTGCTTCTTCAGGCACTCCTCCACCGCCCTCAGTAGTTTCTCCGGCTCCAGCGGCTTCAGGATGTAGGCGTTCGCCCCCTCATTCAACGCCTGTATTGTGTTCTCGAGGGTCGCGTACCCCGTGATCATCACGTTCATCATCGAGGGGCGCTCCCTCCTAAACCTCTTCAGGACCTCGATGCCGTCGATGTCCGGGAGCTTGATGTCGATGAGCGCGAGGTTGAAGAACTCCTCCTTGACCCTCTCTATCGCTTCCCTCCCACTCCCCACCGTCTCCACCCTATACCCCTTCTCGACGAAGATGTCCCTCAGGGTCGTGCAGAGGTCCTCCTCATCATCGACTATCAGTATGCTGGCTCCCTCAACCATTCCTATTAACCTCCCTATGAGATTCCCTTCGAATCCTCTCGATAAATCTGATCAGTTTCCTCACATCCAGGGGCTTGTAGAGGACGCCCAGGGCGCCCTCCCTCAACCCCTCAGCGATGAGGTCCTCGACGCTGTAGGCCGTCATGAACATGACGGAGATCCCAGGCCTGATCTTCTTAATCTCCTTGTAGGTCTCGATGCCATTCATCCCCGGCATCATCACATCCAGGAGGACCGCCTTAAAGGAACACCTCCTCACAGCCTCGACTGCTTCAAAGCCATCGTTCACAGCCGTCACCTTATATCCGAGGTCTGTCAGGATATCTCCAAGGGTCCCCGTCACCCCCCTATCATCATCGACGATCAAGATCTCCTGGCACATACCCCTCATACCTCCTAAACGTATCCACCCTTCTCTTGAGCAGAGGGTCCTGGGCCATCTCCTCCATCCTCCATCTCGACAGGAAGCGTGACTGTGAAGGTCGATCCCTCCCCCAACTTACTCTCCACCTTTATGCTCCCCCCGTGGTTCTCCACAAGGTTCTTACAGGCCGTCAACCCCAGGCCGAGGCCCTTAGGCTTCGTGGTGAAGAAGGGCGTGAAGAGCCTCTTTAGGTTCTCCTCCGATATGCCGACACCCGTATCCCTGAAGGAGACCTCGATGAAGCCGTCCCTCATCCCTGTGGAGATCTCGAGGACACCGCCCTCGGGCATCGCCTCAGCGGCGTTGCAGATGAGATTCACGAAGACCCTCTTGATCTGGTCCGGGTCCACCTTGACCGGAGGGATCTCCCCCAGCCGGGTCCTCACCTCCACCTTCTTCAGCTTCCCAAGCTCTGAGCAGTTCTGAAGCGCCTCCAGGACGATCTCGTTGACGTCCCTCTCCTGGAGCACGGGGGGCTTCCTCCTGACGGCGTCCAAGAGGTTATTAATGATATTGTTGGTGGTATCCACCTCTCGGTCTATGATCTCGAGGTGCTTCCTCACCTTCGGGTCCACGCCTTCCCCTAACTTCATCTTGAGATAGAAGACAGAATTTTTGATGACTGCAAGGGGATTCCTGAGGTCGTGCCCCAGGATCGCCGCGAGCTGCCCGATGGCCGCCAGCCTCTCCGCCTCCCTCAACCTCTTCGTCCTCTCCTCGACGAGCCTCTCCAACTCGTTGAAGTACCTGAGGTTCACCATGGCGGAGGCCGTATGGGAGGCGAGGATCTCCAGGAGGACCTGATCCTGCTCATCGAAGGCATTGGGCCGTGTGCTCTCCACGTTTAGAACGGCGAGGACCTCATCCCCCATCTTCACGGGGACCGCCAACTCAGACAATACACCAAAATCGACTCCAACATAGATCTCTTCCCTTCTTGTATCAGGGACGAGAACAGATTTGCCAGTCCTTGCAGCCTTAACAGTAACGCCAGGGCCGTCTAAAGAGAGGCCTTCAAAGGGGGGACTGAGGGAAGAGGGGTACCCCCGAGTATCAACGATACGAAGAAGGTTTCCTTCTAATAGAAGAAAGCCCGCTAACTCAAATCCAAGGCTCCTCTCCATCGCATCCAAGGTGATCCTACATATCTCCTCCAAACTCCTTGCCTGGTTTAACTCCGTGGCGTGGATATGAAGGGTTGCGAGGCCCTCCTCATACTTCTTCAGCCTGGTGATATCCCTGAATAGGCCTAAGATCACCCTTTTACCATGGAGCGTTAATACACTGGCGCTTATGTAAACCGGGACGACCGTTCCATCCTTTCTGACGATCTCCGCCTCGAAATCCGCGGCTCGGCCGAGTTGGATATGCCTCCGGAACCTCTCTTTATAGTACTCCATCTTCTCCGCGGGGTGCAGTTGGCTCTGGTGCATCCCTATGAGCTCCTCTCTCGAGCGTCCCATCAGCCTCTCAGCCGCCCTGTTGACGTCGAGGATGATACCTGTCTCGACGTCGGCGATGAAGATGGCGTCATTCGCGTTCTCGAAGAGGGCCCTGTACTTCTCCTCGGACTCCCTCAGCGCCTCTTCGGCCCGCTTCCGTTCGGTGATGTCCAGGAAGGAGGCCATTATACAGAGGGGGTTACCCGCCTCGTCCCTGATCATGCTCGCCGAGACCTGAGCATCGAAGGTTGAGCCGTCCCTTCTCACCGCGACCAGTTCTCCCCTCCAACCTCCCTCCTCAAAGAGGGCCTTTACTACCTCCTCGGCCTCCTCCCTCATCTGCCAGAACTCCACGGCCGCCCTTCCTATCACCTCCTCCTCGCTCTCATATCCCCACATCTTGAGGAAGGAGGGGTTCACGTAGATTAGGTTGCCCTCGAGGTCGGCGAAGGCGATGGCGTTGATGGAGGACTCTATAGCCTTCTCCTTGATCCTCAGCTCCTCCTCCGTCCTCTTACGCTCCGTGAGGTCCCTAACTATGCTGACCCAGCCCACCCGCTCTCCCTGGTCATCCAGTAGCTCCGTCATCAGATGCTCTGAGGGGAAGATGGAGCCGTCCTTACGCCTCATACGAAACTCGGGGAGGTGGAAGGGCAGATGCCCAGCCTCCACGGCAGGGTAAAGTAAGGACTGAAATTCCCTGAGGGCCTCCTCGTCCACGTGGAGGAGGGCGGTCGTCCTCCCTACCATCTCCTCCTTATCGTAGCCGAAGATGATCGAGGCGGCCTTGTTGCATTCAAGGATCGTGGGAGGGACCTTGGAGTCGAGGATGAAGACAGCATCGCTCATGCTATCGAAGGCCCTCCGGAGCAGATCGGCCTGACGACGGAGTTCCTCCTCCGCCCGCCTGCGCAGTGTGCACTCCTCCGCCAGCTCCAGGGCCGTCGAGAGATGATGGGCGAGGGCCTGCACCGAGGGGATGAAGTACTCAGCCAGGTGGGTGGAGGACATGGCGAAGACCCCAATGATCTCTCCATACTTCCTCAGGGGTGTGAGGATGGTGAACTTCCCCTCATAGCCCAGGATCTTTGATACAGATGAGGAGAGCGACGGGGGGAGGAGTTCGTCTATGATGTCGCTGACCCTTACCTTGAGGGTCTCTCCCCCCCTTACCACCCGACGATAAATCTCAGACCTGTCCAAGTCGATCTTGAAGTCCCCCAATTGAAGGCCAGTCACCCTCTCCCCCTCCTCTAACCTCTCAGAGGGGGCAGATGTCACCAGAACCCGGAGTTCCTTCTTGTCCTCGGTCAAGACCGAGACGCTCATGGAGTATTTCCCTGACTTCCTGAACTCCTCCTTCAGGACCCTGAAGATCTCATCCTCCTCCGTCACCCCATGTATCCTCGCTGAGACCCTCTCAGTGAACTGCATGATCTCGATGAGGTCGAGGAACTCCCTGCTCATCCCCTCCTCCAAGCCCACTATCCTCCCCAAGGGCCTCTACATTTACCCAGAACTCAGCTCCTAAGAGATAATCTCCCCTAAAGCACCTCTAAGTTTGATGTAACCAGCGAAGAGGCCGGGAGGGTGACAGGTCAAGGCGGCCTACAGCAGGAGGAGTAGGAGGAGGACCGATGCGAGGCCCGTCGTGTAGATGCCATCGAAGGTCCCCGCACCCCCGATGCTGACGACTGGAGCCCCGAGATCCGCGAACCTCCTAAAGTTGAGGAGATCGGCCCCCAGGAGGGTCCCAAGGGTCCCGGCCGCGTAGGCGATGAGGTAGGGGTTGCTCACCGGCCCGAGGGGGAAGAGGACGAGGGTGATGAGGGCCGTGGTCAGCGGGGGGATAAAGGCGGGGGTCGCTATGCCAAGGCCCCTGATGGGGCGAGAGGAGCGGTGGACGACGAGGGTGACGACAACGAGGGCGATGAGGAACTTCAGGTACGTCGTCAAAGGACTCGGCTCCCTACTCGGGATGAGGTCCCCGAGGATATAGGCCGAGATGAGGATCGGGACAAGGGCTCCCCCCACATTCAAGGTCACAAGAGTCTTCCTCGTCCCGATCCTCACGTCGGGGATGTTCCAGGTGACGCCGAAGAAGCTGATCCTCCTGAAGGTGAGGATCGGCTCCCTCGAGACGATCTCGTAGAGGGGGACGTTGAAGAAGCTCCCGAAGAGGCTGAGGAGGAGAAAGCCCACCGCCAGCTCTGGGGGGAGGCCGAGGCCCACAATCATGAGGTCCCTCAAGGTGGCCAGGAGGAGGGGGGAGAGTAGGAGTAGACCGAGGAAGAGGATCATGAAGTAGAGGACCGAGACTGGACTGAAGATAAGCCCACTCCTCCTGCGCCCCCACCGATCGAACAAGTCGAATCCCATTAGGCTTCTCAGCTCAAGACTAAAAGATTTTGTTCCCTATTAGGGGAGGTCAAAGAACTCCCTCGCGTTCCTCGTCGTCACCTCCGCCACCTCCCCCTCAGAGACCCCTTTAAGCTCAGCCACACCCCTCAGGGTACGGACGACATCAGCGGGCTCAGAGGGAGTGCCACGATAGGCGACAGGGCAATCCGTCTCAAGGACGAGCTGCTCCAGCGGCACCTCCCTGACGGCCTCCCGATGGGCCCTGCTGTACTCGACCGCGGGGGTCGCGGAGACGAGGTAGCCGCTGTCCAGGACGGCCCTAAGGACCCTGAGGGGCCCCGTGAACCAGTGGAAGATCGCCTTAGAGATGTCCATGCTCACCGCGAGGTGATGGGCGAGGGCCCAGGCCCCCCGGCTATGTACAAGGACGGGCTTCCCACGGCGCTTGGCGATCTCCAGCTGCTTCGTGTAGACGTAGACCTGCCTCCTCCTCTCCTCCTCACCCTTACTCGGCTCCCCCCTCCTCCTCCAGAAGTCCAGTCCCACCTCTCCCACCGCGACACAGTCCCCCGCCCTCGCCTCTACAAACATTAGATCCTCATGATAATCGGGGCCGATCTCGGTAGGGTGGAGCCCCACGGCTGGGTACACGTACCCTGGATACTCCTCTGCGATCTCCAGCGTCCTCAAACCCGTCTTCAAGTTGGCCGAGACAGCGATTATGGCACAGACCCCCGCCCCACGGGCACGCTCTAAGGCCGTCCTCAGGTCCTCTAAGTCACTGAGGTGGGCATGGGTATCAACGACCCGGTACACGTTGATCTCTCCTTAGATCTCCTTGAGAAGAATTAAACCTATACCTTGTTCTCCTCTTCCAGAGCATAGAATCAGGAACTGGGGCAGCCCTTAGACTCCCGGCCTACCTCCCTAAACTTCCATAAGTTCGATGAAGCCGATGAGGCGGATCTCGCTTTTACACCTGAGGCACTGGATGACCATCTCCTCCATCACTCCCTCCTCGTTGTACCTCACATCGACCACGGTGTAGTTCTCCTCCTCGATGTCGTCCGGCGAGAGGAGGGCCCCACACTTCGGACAGGGGAAATCCCCCTCCCCCTCCAACTCACGGAGATCAACGGTATAGACCTCGACCTGAGACATCTACCTCCCCTGAAGATTCCCCTCCCAAACTACTACTTAAAAATTATATGAATCAGAGATACAGACGCACAACCGATCCCTACAAAACCACCGGCGAGAACGGTATACCCCCTCAGGAAAACATCTTTATATGAAAAACCCCTCCCATATTTCTCTGGGCCGCGGTAGCTCAGCCTGGGAGAGCGTCCGACTCCCCCCAGGGAGGGCGAAGCTGAAGACCGGAATGCCGAGTGTTCAAATCACTCCCGCGGCACCACCTATCAGATTTAAATGACTTATCAAGAGTTAAACACTTAAGGGAGAGAAAGGGTGATTTCTGGCCTTCTTTTTATTTTTTCTCTATCTTCTTTAGTCCGTTCATGTAGGGTCTGAGGACCTTGGGTATGATGACGGAGCCGTCCTCCTGTTGGTACTGTTCAAGTATCGCCATCATGGTCCTGCTTGTGGCGAGGGCCGTGTTGTTAAGGGTGTGGACGTAGCCCTTAGGTGGCTGTCCCTCCTTCTCCCTATATCTGATGTTGAGGCGTCTGGCCTGGTAGTCTGTGCAGTTGGAGTTGGAGCCGATCTCCCTGTAGACGCCGTCGGCCATCCAGACCTCGATGTCGTACTTCTTCGCCGCTATCGTCCCGATGTCGCCGGTGCAGACGTTCACGACCCTGTAGTGGAGGCCGAGGGCCTGGTACATCTCCTCCGAGTTCCTCTGGAGCTCCTCGTGGAACTTCCAGGAGTCCTCGGGAAGGCAGAAGATGAACTGCTCCACCTTGTTGAACTGGTGCATCCTGAAAAGGCCCTTCGTGTACTTCCCGTGGGTCCCCACCTCCTTCCTGAAGCAGGGGCTCACCCCCACGAGCTTGATGGGGAGGTCGTCCTTGTTCAGGACCTCGTCCATGAACATCGCTGCCATGGGGTGCTCGCTCGTCGCGATGAGGTAGAGGTCCTCCCCCTCGATCTTGTAGAGGACATCCTCGAAGTCCTCCAGCGCTGTGACGCCCTCATAGGGCCTCCGCTTGATCATGAAGGGTGGCTCCACGAGGCGGTAGCCTCGCTTCGTGAGGAAGTCCATGGCGAACCTCATGATGGCGTAGTCGAGGAGGACGAGTTCGTCCCTGAGGTAGAAGAAGCCGGCTCCCGCGACCTTCGCCGCCCTCTCCGCGTCGATGAGGCCGAGGTCGAGGGCGATCTCTAAGTGGCTCTTCGGCTTGAAGTTGAACTTCGGAGGCTCCCCCCACCTCCTTATCTCCACGTTATCCCGCTCGTCCCTACCGAAGGGGACGGATTCGTGTAGGAGGTTGGGGAGGCGCATGAGGCCGTTCCTCACGAGCCTTGCGTACCGTTCCCTCTCAGCCTCCACCTTCTTTATCTCCCTCTGAACCCTCTCCCCCTCCCTGATCTTCTCCGAGGTATCCCTCCCCTCCTTCTTGAGCCTCGCAACCTCCGCGCTTATCAGGTTCCGCCTCCGCCTGAGCTCGTTCACCTTCGTCGTCAGGGACCTCCAGACCCTGTCGTACTTGATGACCTCCTCCAGCAGCCTGATCTTCTCAGGGTCCTGCCTCCTCTCCAGGTTCCTCCTCACGAGGTCTGGGTTCTCCCTTATGAGCTTGATATCCAACATGGCCTATACCCTCGGCCCACTCCCAGCTCTATCAGAATCCAAGTAAAACCCTCAAGGCTTTTTAGCCTTTCCATACCACGGGGACTTCTAATCCTCGGCGGCTCTTAGCTCCTCTATCCGCTTGGTGATGTGCTCGACCATCCTGTTGAACAGGAGGGCCATGTGCTGAAAGCCCACCCTGAGCCTCTCCAGCGCCTCGATCTTCTCCTCCACTGAGGCCTCCTCTTTCAGGAGCAGGACCCTGACGGCAGACATCATCACAGAGGGTGGCTCGACTTCTTCCACCACATTGAGCTCACCCAGGCCCTTGAGGACCCAGCTCCTGATGGACTGGGCGAGCTCGAAGTGTCTCTTGACGGACTCCCTGAATACCTCCCTTCCTCTCTCAGTTATGCAGTAGACCTTCCTCCCCCTCTCACCCCTCGACTCACCCCGGATGAGGCCCATCTCCTCCAGCCTCCTGAGGGTGGGGTAGAGGGCACCTGAGGTAGGTGTGATGACCCCCAAGGTCCACTCCCTGATCCGCCTCATGATCTGGTAGCCGTGGAGCGGTCCTTGGGTCAAGACGAAGAGCACCGCGAGTTTCAGGTATCCCCTCTGCATCTGCTCCCTCCAACGGGAGGCGATCTCCTCAGGCCTGAACCCCATCCCAGCACCACCTGCGGCTTCTTTCAGAGATAGATCTCTGAAATTCTTATATATAAGCTTCTTACATAATAAATAAAGCCCATCCAGAGGTGTGCTGAGAGGCCCTCCTTGGGGATGAGGAGATGAAGGAGCCGCCACCCGCCCGCCCTGGGACCCCTTTTCTCGTGGAGGTAGCGACGGTGCTCCTGTTGGCCTTCCTGGTCTTGGAGGCGGCCTCGATCCCTGGCCTCTCCCCCAGCGTGATATCGGTCCTCCCAGACCCCGTGGATAGGGGTTTAGTCCCGGTCCTCTTGATTCTGGGTTTATTGGGGGTCTATGGTCTCTGGAGGAATGAGGGGTTTGGGGTCTATCCTGCCCTCCTGACCGCCGTCTTTGAGGTCGTCCTGGGCGGGTATGCCCTTGTCAAGGCTTACATCGGGGCACAGTGGACCTTGGGTCTGGTGGTCTCCTCCATCACAGTGTCAGTCCTCGGTCTTCTAACCCTCCTCTGCATCTTCGGAGGGGTCTCTGACCAGGGGCTGGTTGAGATGGTCTCTGGGGTCTCCCCCCCTCGTCCACGTGACTCCCCTGATGCGGGTGGGGAGTACGCCATAGAGGTCATCGATGTGAGGAAGGAGTATCGTCTGGGCCCGAACGTGGTAGTAGCCCTCAACGGCCTCAACCTGAGGATCAGGAAGGGGGAGTTCGTGGCCATCATGGGTCCCTCGGGGAGTGGTAAGTCGACGCTCCTCAACTTGATAGGGGCGCTTGATCGACCCACCTCTGGCCGGGTCCTGATAGATGGGGTCGATATCTCGACCCTCGATGAGGATAGCCTCGCGAGGCTCCGCAACGAGAAGGTCGGTTTCGTCTTCCAGGCCTACAACCTCATCGCCAGGTCCACGGTCATGAGGAACATGGAGCTACCAGCTCTGGTCAAGGGGTACCCCAAGGAGGAGCGGCTGAGGAGGATCAGGGGTCTCCTCAACGTCGTCGGCCTGGGGGATAAGCTGCTGAGGAGGCCGAAGACCCTGAGCGGTGGGGAGCAGCAGCGCGTCGCCATCGCGAGGGCCTTGATCAACGACCCCAGTATCGTGTTGGCGGATGAGCCGACTGGGAACGTCGACTCCAAGACGGGGCGGGTGATAATGGGCTTCTTCAGGAAGTTGAACCAGGAGCGGGGGACGACGATCGTTGTCGTCACCCATGA
>PIYN01000020.1:24723-32958 GCA_003601775.1 Candidatus Bathyarchaeota archaeon | reverse complement strand
ACGCAGGCTACCTGGTCGTTTTGTAGAAGAACAGCACACCAATCGTCCTGCATAGCATTATTCATAATGGCAGTAAACGAGATGCTCTTATCTGTTTTTGCCTCTAGTGTTGTTTGGGTATATGTGACTCCCTCTCCCATTTTGACACCGTTCATCTCGATTGTATAGTTTATTTGTTTAATAACAATTGAATAGCTGTTTGGGTTATAAATTGAGGCCTCGATGTTGATTTCGGTCTGAGCAGATGTAGCTTTGCCCCAAGTTAATGTAAGAGCTCTTAATGTCATTGTGGTGGCTTTTCCAGCTTGAATGTCTCTAGGTTGCTTGATGTTCAGCAACCCCATCAGAGGTGTATGAACAATAGTATCGTGACCAATCGGGCATACCATCTCTCTCATCATCGACGCAAATGTTAAATTTCCAACTAGTGTTACATTAAACTCATCTTTTTTAGGTATGTAACCCAAAGTTCGGGGATTTGGCTATTATTGAGAAAACTGGTCAATGACACCTCTGTTTTCCCCACGGCTTTATTTCAACACTCTTTTCGCTTACTTCGCAGGCTATATAATTGTTTATATGGAGGTCAAGCTCAATTTTCTTTAACAATCTTGAAAGAATTGTTGGGTTCTTTACGGCGATCAGCGTTTTTATCTCTGTTGTTTCAGGAGTTACAATCCCCCAAGACTGAGTTATGATAATCTCAAATTCAAAACCAACGAGGATGTAAAAAGTGATAGGCGCAACGATAAGAAGCAACAGAATGATTATGTCGTTGTTGGTTTATTCAGAACCCGAAATCTCATGTTTTTACAACCATGGTACTAATTAAAAATCTACTATTTTCCTTTTAATCAGCTTTAACGGAATATTCGCATTTAGGTTGGTTTGTTAAGCTGTTTATTTCTTTTCTTTGACACCGAGAATTTAAACCGACATTTAAATCTATTTCGTAGCACCATCATGTCGAGTTCTCTGAGGTCCTTGTCAAAGGGAGAAGATCTCGGTCATGGTTTTCTGCCGACCATCAGGATGTGTTCGCTTGCGCCGATGATGGATGGGTGGTTGCAGGTCTCCAGCAGTATCTCCAGCCAGATCCTCCATTTCTCAGGGTCCCCGGCGAGTCGATTGGTTTCCTCTCGATGGTGGGAGGATAGTCCCTCCAGGGCGACCATCTCCAGGACCTCTATCCCCTGTCTCTCAAAGAGTTCCCTGAGTTCCTCCGGGAGGAACCAGTGGGCTGCTGTGAAGCCCTCTCCATGGACCCCCGGGATGTAATCCCCCACCTCGAGGTGGTGTCTGCAGTACTTTATGTTCTCTGGGAACTCTATCAAGATGGTCTTCAGGAGGCCGAGCCGACTGATCACCGAGATGAAGATAGGGGCGCCCCTCTTCGCGACCCGGATGAGTTCCCTCGCCGCACCTTCCCTCCTCTCCTCTTCCAGTAGGTGGCAGAGGGGTCCTCCCAGACAGAGTACCGCGTCGAAGGTCTCGTCCTCGATGGTCCCCTCGACGATCTGCTTGACCCTATCCCCAACCCCTGCCTTCCTAATCTGGTGCCGGGCGATCTCCAGCATCTCCGGAACTAAGTCCAGCAGGACCAAGTCATAGCCCTTCTTTGCGAGTGCTATTGTGTAGCGTCCGGGTCCCCCTCCGGCGTCGAGGATCAGGCCCCTCCTTGGGAGGTAGCGCTGGAGGAAGTGCATCGTGGTCATGAACTCGAGTTCATGGTAGGGATCTTCTTCAGCCTCCTCCATTCATACTCCGCCTTCTTGGCGAACCAGTCCCTCACCATCCTATCTATCCTTCGACCCAAGGAGATCTCCAAGATCCTTTTAGGAAAGAAGGCGGTTTTGAGAATTGCGGGGGTTGGGAGATCTTGGGGGTCGGGTGGGGGAGCCCGCCCCCTTCATCTCTCCCGGGTTGGTGGATGCGGGGGTCTCAGCCCTTTCTTCCAGCCTTCAGGGTCCCGCTCAGCAGCTCTTCCAGCCTCACGATGGAGGGGAGGAAGTTGAAGCCGTTCCTGTAGATGTAGCCCAGGCCAGGGACCCACTGGTCCTGACCGACCCACATCCTTTCTCCGAAGACGACCCTTCCCATCGGGAACACCCTTCCGTAACCTTATACCTAATAAGAAATATATTAAACTTTTCTAACGAAAAAGGAAATAATTTTATCCCTTTTCCCTAAAGAACCTTGATTTTTCCCTATAAATGGAAGGTTAAAATACAATAAACATAAAATCTTCCACCTATGGGAAAATGGACCGGAATAAACTTTTTCAGAGAGGGCCATCCCACTATGTTACTGGCGGGGGTTTCCGAGTGGTCAAAGGAGGCAGGCTTAGGACCTGCTGGCTCAGGCCTGCGTGGGTTCGAACCCCACCCCCCGCATTTTGGGACGAACCCTCCTAATTCAATGTCTCAAAAATCCCTTTGGCCACTCCCCCCATCGCCTTCCCTCCATGAATCTGATGCTCTCCAGGATCCTCTGTGCCGCGGCCTCTGGGGTGGTGAGGTCCGTGTTTATCCTGAGGTCGGGCTTCTCGGGTGGTTCGAACTCCTTCCAGATGATGTGGATCGCTCTCTCGGGTACAGGGCTACCCCTCTCCTGGTTCCTCCTGAGGCAGGTCTCCAAGGAGCAGTGGATGTAGACCTCCAGGATTGGCTCGCCCCTGACGGCCTCCCTCAGCTCCTCCCTCCACCGCCTCCTGTAGAAGGTGCCATCGACGATGAGGTACCTCCCTTCACCCTTCCTCCGCCGCACCTCCCTCATCAGCCGTCGGTAGATCTTCCTCCGAAACTGGTCCGAGGAGATGACCTGTGACCCTTCCAGCTTCCCTGCCAGCCTCCAGGCTATCGTCGTCTTCCCCGCGCCAGCGGGTCCGAAGAGGAGGATGATCATCCCCTTAAGGGAGAAGGGTTCCAGATGCCCTTAAAACCCTTAGGACCCTGGAGCGGCATTCGCTACAGAAGTCGATGCCCTTCCTGTCCGTGTCCAGGATGGAGTTTGAGAAGGACATGACGCAGCGGGGGTCGTCGCAGTGGCCGAGGCCGAGGATGTGCCCGATCTCATGGATCGCCTCCTTGGCACACCGCTCCAGGAAGAGCCCCTCATCAGGGGCCTGGCCGTAGAACTCCGGCCTCAGCCTATGGAGGCTGACGACGGCGACGCCCCAGCGGGGGTGGGCCTCCCCGAAGACGAAGTTCATGGAGGGGACGTAGAGGTCCGCCCCCGTGACCCCCAGCAGCCTATCTGCCCCAGACTCCACGGCGAGGGGCTGGAGCTTCGAGAGGAGGATGCTGGAGTTATACTGGTCTCGGGGGGCGTTGTAGGCCTCGAGGGGGAGGGACATAACCCCCCTCAGGAGCACCGTGCTCGTCCCCGGAAGGACTTCCCGGAGCACCCTTCGGATATGCTCAATAACCCCCTCATCGACGGGCCCGATACGCAGAACCGCTATCTTCAAGGTCTCTACCCCTCAGCCTCTGCGAGTAGATCACGGGCAACTTCTTAGAGAGGAGAGCCAGGGATCTAATATCTCTTGTGGTCCCATCCATCCCCCTCTAAAAATCCTCCACCAATCCCTGCTTAGGGCTCCGAGGGTGGTGGACCGAGCGGGATTTGAACCCGCGACCTCCGCCTTGCGAAGGCGGCATTCATACCAGACTGAACTATCGGCCCTTCTCAATCTATAGTTTGGGCATCTATTTTTGGTTTTCTGTCGGTGATACTCAGAGCTGAGTAATTTCCTGTACATATATTATTTTAAGTCACTAATTACTCTGGGGGTAGACTTAAGATTGGTATAAGCTTGGGAATGGGCCTGACGAATCTCTTTGGAAGATACTTAAAGTGTATAGACCTACTTATTGATGTTTTCCCTATAGGTTAATCTGATAAGGAGGTACAGAGGACTTAACTGATGGTTCTTCCTCAGATCGTTGATAAATTAAAGAGGGTTGCTCGACCTTTCTCTATCTTTGTCTATATAAAACTCCATCAAATTCCATTTTAAATAAAAAGGAGATTTATTCGTACTTCATGTCCTCTTTTAGGGCTTTAATGATCCGCTCTGTGACTATTGGTATGATTTCTGCCGCTAACTCTGCCTTTGCAAGGGTCGGATCTCCTATCCCCCTGTAGGATACTCTGCTTCAAAGTATGCCGCTGATGTCGCTCGAGTTAGAGGTTTATTTGGCAGTTCACGTTCGTACAGGTGCACCTGTTTCTGCATCTTCTCCCTCACAACAAGGTCCGGTCTAAAGTACAAGATCATACTGGTCTCATAGTAGCCTGGAGTGACCATAGGGGACGCCAGGGAACCATTTCTTTACAAGGTCACTTCCTTCCAGTTATAGTTTTAAAATTAAAAGTTTTTTATGATAAATAATGTATTGGAGGGGTGCCAAGATGGAAAGGAATTTAAAGATCGCTGGTGTTACGGCCTCTCCTGGGGAGAGGGCATACGGCGTAGTAGCCGTCTCAGACCTCTTCGCTGACGGACAGCCTCTGGAAATCCCTTTTATAATAATAAATGGCAGGGAAGATGGTCCATGGCTCTACATTCAGGTAGCTCAGCACCCTACAGAGATTTGGGGTTTAGAGGGAGTATACAGGCTGTTATCTAATCTGGATCCCGAAGAACTCTCGGGAGCTGTGACCTTCAGCTTACCAAACCCACTTGGGTTCAGGTTTGCTCAATACTTTGTTAGTGAGCGTGCCCAGGCGAGTTATATAACCCATGATATAAATCGAGTATTGTACGGTGATCCTAATGGAAGTTTGATGGAGAGGATCGTCTATGCCTGGTGGGTCAACTTCGTCAAAGACAAAGCGGACTACGTCGTAGATATTCATGGAGTCCAGCCCAAGACCTTCGTCTTCTATGAGGCTCATGGGGTCTCTCCTGGGGTTCCGGAGGAGGTCGCGGAGAAATCGGAGAGGATGGCGTTGCTCTTTGGTGCTGAGTTTGTCATGAAGCAAGTGGAACCCTACGGCGGTGGAAAGAGTTTCCGTGGTGCCTGTGTTGATCATGGGATACCCGCCATAGTACCCGAGGTGGCAGTGGGGGATGCGGATGTGACGGAGAGAGGATTACGAAATATCATGGTTGATCTCGGAATGATAGAGGGTGAAGTTGAACTGCCAGAAAAACAGTATATCCTGAAATGGGTAGCTGACCCTAAGGTCTCTGCTGTAAGGACAAGTAAGGGTGGATGTTTCATACCCTCGGTGAAGGTAGGCGATATAGTTGAGGAGGAGGATGAAGTTGGAGTAATCTACAGCCCGAGGACCTTCGAGGTGATAGAAACTCTAAAGGCCCATAGGGGGGATACGTCTCTTCGATGCGGATATATCCCGTGAAGGTCGCCGGCGAACCGGTTATGTCAATTATGGAAATACTTGAGGTGATAGAAAATCACTAAAATCTCTTCACATTATTTTTAATAATTGATATAAGGTTAGTGGACTTTTCATTTATTCTTTATCAATTCCCCTTCATCTTTTTTCTAGTCTCCATTGGATGGAAGCGGACACCATGAATAAAAAAGCTAAGTCACAGTGGACTTGGAATTTTTCGCATTAAGGTGGGCGTAAGTTTTTATCTATTTTTTATTCCTCCATAGGAGGAGCTGAACGAGATCATGAAGAATTTCTACGAAGTGCTGAAGTAGTATCTGGATGTCAAGTTCAACAGCACTTACGTGAACGAGAATAAGATAGGTATCTGTGATTGGGATATGCCTCAAATGATTTAACCGAGAACACTAGGAGAAGATCTCCGAACGCTAAGTGATATGTTGCGATAGCCAGTGCAGTAGCGGGGAGCTGGGAAGGTTTATGAGGGAATGAATTGAAGGGCATACTTGTCATAGCTAAGAAGGAGAATGATGGGATAAGCTTGGAGGACTCTAAATTGACAAACTCTTCCGGTCTCGTGGAGACCCCGAGATGTACAAGTCTACAAGCGTAGGACTGCCTGTGAAAGGATGAATTTGAGTGCTGAGAGATTCATAGGCAGGAATACGCTCATAATTCTTTACATGCGACTTTGGCTCTCCAATTATCGAGGAGAGTCACGATTATTAGTAGAGGTTTAAATCCAAGAGACTTTGCATATGGAATATTAGTTTGCATTTTCCATTTCAAAGAACGCAAATCATGAGAAGATTCAGATCTAGTCTTAATTTCGATCAGATAGAAGTCTACTATAAGAAACTTCTTTAGGAGCTTTTCTAACGCTTCTTTTTTGGCCTTTATCTCTTTCTCTTCTTTTTTGCTATGCGCCTCTCTCAATTCAGAGGATGTTTGCTCGATTTTCCTTCTCCCATATCTACTCCTATATTGGCGTCGGCAACCGATGAAGTCCCAAGCCCTAGCTTCATACTTGTATATGTTCTTTAGGTAATCGACCTGCTTCTCGTCAAGCCATATAAGATTTTCTGAGAGGAAGTCCGATAAGCCAACCTGTCCCTTATGAATGCCTGGGAAATATACAGAGCCAAACCTGTAAATTGAGAACCCTATCTTGCTAAGATATTTCCATGCAATGAGTTCTCCGATGGCGCCGACGAGACTTGTGTCTTTTTCCTCCAACAGGTTTAGGTGCCATTCTCCGCATTCAGGTTTTGTCTCAAACTCTCTAAATATGTGATACATCGTTTTCATTACTTTAGGGCAACCTTTCTTAAGTTTTTACATGGTTCAAATCTAATAAAAACCAAGAAGATAAGTCCGTGGTGAATTGAGCGATGCATCTTGTTGCTTCCTTCAGCTTTTCTTTAGATATTGCAAACACATTCTCCGCGCGCTGAGAAATTGAAAACACAAGGTAACTTAATCAACATAATAATAGTTCTATAGCATTACTGCTGCTGTTGAGGGGTGGCTGATATCTACTTTTTCTTCTTCGATGACTACTATAATTATCAAAAATTATTGTATCCTCATTAATACAAGGTTTGAGAGGATCAGAGGTCTCGTCCCCTTTCCTTGGGTTCTCTTCTCCTCAATCCGTGGCCTCCGAACTCCCTCCTCAAGGCCGCGACGACCCTCCCCGCGAAGGAGTCCTCCTGCCTGGACCTGTAGCGCATCAGGAGGGCGAGGCAGATGAGGGGTGTCGGGACCTCCCTCTTCAGGGCCTCCTCGACCATCCATCTCCCGGTCTCCCCCCCGCCGACCTCCCCCACGATCCCCTCCAGCCCGGGCTCCTTCTCGAAGACTCTCACCGCCAGCTCCAGTAGCCATGACCTTATCACGGAGCCGTTGTTCCATGTCCTCGCTATCTTGGCGAGGTCCAGCCTATAGGGGGCTGAGCGGAGCATCTCGAAGCCCTCCCCATAGGCCTGTAGGAGGGCGTACTCGATCCCGTTGTGGACCATCTTAACGTAGTGCCCTGAGCCGCTGGGCCCGCAGTAGCAGAGGCCGCCGGGCGCTGCGAGTTCCCTCAGGAGGGGCTCCACACTGCTGAAGGCCTCTTGGCTTCCCCCCACCGTCAGGGAGAGGCCTCTCTCCGCCCCCTCGATCCCCCCGGAGGTCCCCACATCGAGGTACTCCACGCCCCCCTCCCTCAGCTCCTCAGCCCTCCGGATTGAGTCCTTGTAGAAGGAGTTCCCCCCGTCTATGAGGACATCTCCCTCCGAGAGGAGGGGTTTGAGGGTCGATACAACTTCGTCGACGGGCCTCCCCGCGGGTATCATCATCCATATGACCCTAGGTGGGGGGAGCCTCTCCACCACCTCCTCCAGCGAGTAGGCCGGTATGGCCCCCATGTGAGAGGCCTCCTCCACCTTCTCCGGCGATAGATCATAGGCGACGACCTGGAACTTGGGGAGGAGGCGTCTGATCATTCTCATCCCCATCTTGCCCAGGCCGATGAAGCCCACCCTCATCCCGCTTAGACCTCCGAGAGAAGAAGAATGTTGATGCGGTAGATTAAATTAGTTGGTGTTTTATTACCATTTGGTGTGGGTTAGATGAAAAATGTCTTAGAGAGGGATGGATTCTATCAGGCCACTCCTGTGGTGAGCGTCGTCCTGGCGACGTGCGTAGACCAAAGGGGTCGGCCCAACATCATCACCCTGGGGATGTACATGCCCATCAGCTTCGACCCCCCACTCGTCTGCATCGGCGTCTCCCCCAAGCGATACAGCCACGACCTCATCGCCGAGTCCGGCGAGTTCGTGGTCAACGTCCCCTCCATCGACCTCGTGGAGGCGGTCCACTTCTGCG
>PIYN01000020.1:0-24652 GCA_003601775.1 Candidatus Bathyarchaeota archaeon | reverse complement strand
CACCTCTCATCAAGGAGTGCTTCGCCCACTTAGAGTGTCGGGTCGTCGACCAGCACGTCTGCGGCGACCACACGCTCTTTGTCGGCGAGATCGTGGCAGCCAGCATCGAGGAGGAGGTCCTCACCGATGGGAGGCTGGACCCCCTGAAGGCGAAGCCCATCGTCCAGAAGAACATGATCTACTACACCCTTACGAAGTCGCCCCATGATTAACTTCCTACTTATTTCCAAGTTTAAAGGACAGGTCAGGTGCCTACTTCTCAAGTAGGCGAGCGGAATAGGCCTTTCCCTCAGGGATTACACCGCCATCTCATTCTCCCGTGAGACCGAGCGGGTTATGGAGGGAGGATCCTATGGCTTCAGAGGAAGATGGGGGAAGGCCTCTCCCCTCCAGATTGAACTGGGGTGGAAGCAAGGAATATATGGAAGATTCTTGATTAGTAGGTAGGAAAGGGGGATGGAAAGGGGAGGATAAAAGATAGCTACCTTACCTCGTCAGCCAGAGATTAATATTGGTACTATTGGGCATGTGGACCACGGTAAGACGACCCTCGTTGAGGCCATTACCGGGGTCTGGGCCGCCCGGCACAGCGAGGAGCTGAGGAGGGGGGTCACCATCAAGCTCGGCTACGCTGATGCTGCCATTTATAAGTGTCCGAACTGTGAGGAGCCTGAATGCTACTGCACCTCACCCAAGTGTCCGGTCTGTGGCTCGGAGGCGGAGTTCCAGAGGGCGGTGAGCTTCGTTGATGCCCCTGGCCACGAGATCCTGATGACGACGATGCTCTCGGGGGCGGCCGTCATGGACGGGGCGATCCTCGTGATAGCGGCTGACGAGCCCTGCCCCCAGCCCCAGACGAGGGAGCACCTCGCGGCCATCACCATCATAGGCCTTGAGAAACTCATCATCGTCCAGAATAAGATAGACCTCGTGACCCGGGAGGATGCCATCAAGAACTACAACGAGATTAGGCGCTTCGTCTCCGGGACGATAGCGGAGGAGGCTCCCATCATCCCCGTCTCCGCCCAGCATAGGGTGAACATAGACCTCCTCCTGGAGGCGATGGAGAAGTATCTCCCCACTCCGAAGAGGGACCCCACGAAGCCCCCGCGGATGTATATCGTGCGCTCCTTCGACGTCAATAGGCCGGGTACGCCCATCGAGGAGTTGGAGGGGGGTGTCATAGGGGGCTCCATCATCCAGGGGAAGTTCAGGGTGGGCGATGAGATCGAGATCAAGCCAGGCCTCCCCGTGAGGGAGAGGAACAGGCTCAGGATGTACCCCCTCCACACGGAGATCAAGAGCCTCCACGCGGGAGGGGGGCCGGTCGAGGAGGCCCTCCCAGGCGGGCTTGTCGGCGTCGGGACCTTCCTGGACCCCGCCCTGACGAAGTCTGACGGCCTCGTGGGGAGCATAGCGGGTAAGCCCGGGACCCTCCCCCCGGTCTTCAGCGACCTCACCCTCGAGGTCTCCCTCTTCGAGACGGTCGTGGGGACGGAGGACCTGCGCAAGGTCGAGGGGATCACCAAGGGAGAGAACCTCCTCCTGAACGTAGGGACGGCGAGGACGATGGCCACAGTGACTGCGATCTCAAGGGGCGCCATCGAGACGAAGCTCTCCATCCCCGTCTGTTGCGAGGAGGGGAGCCGGGTCGCGATAAGCAGGAGAATAGGGGGGAGATGGCGGCTCATCGGATACGGGATAGTGGAGTAGGGGGGCCACTGAGACGCCGTGGGAGACCCCTCCCCGTGCTCCTGGACTCAAACTTCCTCCTGGTCCCGATACTCTTCGGGGTCGATATCTTCGAGGAGATCCCCAAACTTCTGGACAGGGACGTCGACTTCATCCTCCTGAGGCCAGTCTATGAGGAGATGAGACGGCTCGCCATAGAGGGAAGCCCTAAGGTGAGGAAGGAGGCATCCTCTGCCCTGGAGCTCAGCAGGGGGAGATGCCTGGTCATGGATTTCGAGGCCTCTGGGGAGGAGGAGGTGGATGATATTCTATTAAGGGCGGCTGAGGAACTCCGCTGTCCCGTCGCCACGAACGATGGCGCCCTGAGAAGGAGGCTCAGGGAGAGAGGGGTCCCCGTGATATATCTTAGGCAGAAGTCCCTTCTGAAAATAGATGGCTGGGTGCCGGATCCTTAGTCCCCATATCCTTTCCCTGTTGATGTAAAAGATTTTATTCTAAAATCGCGGAGGAGATAAGGGATAGTCCATGGACGTCCTGATGATCGTGATCCTCTCAGGTCTGCTCTCGATATTGGTCGCTCTTTATCTCTTCCTCCACGTCAGCAGGAGGGAGAGCGGCAGTGAGAAGATGAGGGAGATCGCGGGGGCGATAAGGGAGGGTGCCATAGCCTTCATGAAGCGGCAGTACACGGCCCTCGGGGTCTTCACGGCGGCTATGACTCTCATCCTCCTGATCTTCCTTGATCGGGAGACTGCCCTAACCTATGTGATAGGCTCCCTCTGCTCCGCCTCAGCCGGGTACTTCGGGATGATCGTCGCCCTCAAGGCGAATGTGAGGACGACCAACGCCGCACTGGAGGGGTTAGAGAAGGCCTTTCCAGTCGCCTTCTACGGCGGGGCGGTCATGGGCCTCTCCATCGTCGGCCTGGCGGTCCTTGGCCTCGGCGTCCTCTACCGCATCTTCGGGGATCCGAACCTCATCCTGGGCTTCAGCCTGGGGGCGAGCACCATCTCCCTCTTCGCGAAGGCTGGGGGAGGGGTCTACACGAAGACGGCAGATATAGGGGCCGACCTGGTGGGGAAGGTGGAGGTGGGGATCCCGGAGGACGACCCCAGGAACCCGGCCGTCATCGCTGATAACGTCGGGGACAATGTGGGCGACGTCGCGGGGATGGGGGCGGATATCTTCGACTCCTACGTCGCCAGCCTCGTCTCGGCCATGCTCCTCGGGGCGGCCTACTACGGCGTCTCGGGCGCCATCCTTCCCCTCCTCCTCGCCGCCATGGGGGTCATCGCTGCGATAATAGGCGTCTTCCTCGTCAGGGTTAGGAGGGGGGAGGACCCAGGCAAGGCCCTCAACAGGGGGACGTACATCACCTGCCTCCTCTTCTCGATACTGGCCTTCGCAGTTATCTATCTCCAGGGCTACGACCTGAACCTCTTCTACTCCACCATCGCCGGGCTGGTGGCAGGGGTGGTCATCGGGGTCACCTCGGACTACTTCACCTCGATAAACAGGCGCCCCGTCCAGGTCATCGCCGAGTCCTCCCAGACCGGGGCCGCGATTAACCTCCTCACGGGCTTCTCCTACGGTCTCATCAGTATAGTGCCCTCGATCGTGGGGATCTGCGCCGCGACGATCGCCGCCTGGTTCTTCGCAGGTCTCTACGGTATAGCCATCTCCGCCGTTGGGATGCTCTCCATAACGGGGATGATCGTCTCCTCGGACGCCTATGGGCCGATCGTCGATAACGCGAAGGGGATCGCGGAGCAGGCCGGCCTCGAGGAGGAGGTCGTCGGTTCCCTGGACCTGCTGGACGCGGCGGGGAACACGACGAAGGCCATCACCAAGGGCTTCGCCATCGGGGCCGCGGCGCTGACGGTCCTCTCCCTCTTCGCCTCCTACGCCGAGATCGTCGGGATCGAGAGGATCGACCTGATGAAGCCCCACGTCATCGTCGGCGCCTTCATCGGGGCCTTCATCCCGCCCCTCTTCTCGGCGATGCTGATACTCGGAGTGGGGAGGAACGCCTTCAGGATGATCGAGGAGGTGAGGAGGCAGTTCAGGGAGATCCCGGGGCTGATGGAGGGGAGGGCGAGGCCGGACTATGCCAGGTGCGTCGACATAGCGACGAAGGGGGCGCTGAGGGAGCTCATACCGCCGAGCCTCCTCTCGATAGCGATTACCCTCATCGTGGGCTTCGTCCTCGGGGTCGAGGCCCTCGGGGGATACCTGGCGGGGAGCATCCTCACGGGGATCGTCTTCGCCCTCTACATGGCCAACGCCGGAGGGGCCTGGGATAACGCCAAGAAGTATATAGAGGAGGGGTACTTCGGGGGGAAGGGGTCTGAGGCCCATAAGGCCGCCGTCGTCGGGGACACGGTCGGGGACCCCTTCAAGGACACGGCCGGGCCGTCCCTGAACACCCTCCTCTGCGTCATCTCCCTCGTCGCCTCGACCTTCGCCCCCCTCATCCTGAGGTACACCCTCCTCAGGTAGACCGTGCCCTCTAGCACCAAATTTATTAACCCCTCCACATACATCTGCTTAAGCGATTAGGTGAAGAAGGGTTGTACCGATACCTCAGGGAGGCGTGGAAGCGGCCTGAAGAGAGCTTCGTCAAGGAGCTGATGAGGCGTAGGGCCATAGCCTGGCGTAGGCAGCCGAGTGTCGTCAGGATCGAGAAGCCCACGAGGCTTGACAGGGCGAGGGCGCTGGGTTACAAGGCGAAGAAGGGCTTCGTTGTCGTGAGGGTCAGGATCCGGAGGGGTGGGAGGAGGAAGCCCCGACCGAGGATGGGGAGGAGGCAGAAGAGGATGGGCGTCACCAAGTTCACACCGGCGAAGAGCCTCAGGCTGATGGCCGAGGAGAGGGCGGCACGGAGGTTCCCCAACCTCGAGGTCCTGAACTCCTACTGGGTCTGGGAGGACGGGAAGCACAAGTGGTTCGAGGTCATACTCGTGGACCCCCACCACCCCTCGATCCAGAGCGACCCCGATATCAACTGGATCTGCGAGGAGAGGCGGTGAGGAGTCTTCATGAAAGCGATAAGTTATAAATATTTAGAGGAAGGAAAAGACCCTTTAGATCTGAGCTGTTAGAGGTTAGTTAAACCCGTGATGGTATGGGGGTTGGCGATGGAGCCTGTCGGGGGGAGCCGCCCACCAGTTCCTGCGTCATCCCTCTTAAGAGGAACGAAGGGGGTTCTGTACGGTGATCTCCATCATCATCCCCACTCTGAATGAAGAGGAAAACCTTGAGCGGTGTCTAAGAGCGATCATGGACCAGACTTATCAGGACTTTGAGATCCTCATCGTCGATGGAGGAAGCAAGGACACGACCTTGGAGATCGCCGGGGAGTTCGGGGTTAGGATCGTTGAGGTCTTTAAGAGACGCCCCCATGATGTGGGCTATGCGAAGAATGTGGGATCTAAGTTCGCTAAGGGGGAGATCCTCATGTTCTTGGATGCGGATATCCTACTCTCGAGGAACTGCCTTGAAGTCCTCGACAAGCATCTCAACAACCCTGGGATCATAGGAGTCTCCTTCAAGGTCCTACCTCTGAATGGGAACGGTCTCGAACACTTTATGTATGGATGCAATAACCTCGCCAGACGTCTCTCCAACAGAGTTAGAAGATACGAGTTAAGCTACTTCTCCTGCCTCGGCTATAGAAGGGAGCCCTTCTTCAAGGTCGGGGGGTTCAGGGAGGACCTCCATGCCTGCGAGGACCTCGACCTCGCCCTGAGGCTCAAGAGGTTCGGGAGGTTCGTCTTCACCGATGAGGCGGTCTGCTTCACCTCCCCCAGGAGGCTGAGGGAGTGGTCCTACCCCGCCTACCTCCTCAAATACCTGAAGTTCCTGATCCAGTACTACTTCTTCAACAGGATCTTCGACCACTACGATGATCTCTGTTAGCCCCTCTTCTCCTTGAGGATCTCTATCAGCTTCTCGGCCACGATGACGGCGTTGGCCCTCTGTGCTTCCTCTGTCTGGGCCCCTATATGGGGTGTACAGACGACCTTGTCCATCCCCGTGAGGCTCGTGTCCTCAGGGGGTTCAGTCTCATAGACGTCGAGGGCCGCCCCGGCCAGCTTCCCGGAGCGGAGGGCCTCCTTCAGGGCCTCCTCGTCGACGACGCCCCCTCGGGAGGTGTTGATGAGGTAGGCACCGTCCTTCATCATGGAGAGCTCCCTCTCGCTGATCATATGCCTCGTCTGGGGCAGGAGGGGGACGTGGAGGGTGACGAAGTCCGATCTCCTCAGGAGTTCCTTGAGGGTGACTGCCTCGCCTCCGACCTCCTTGACATACTTCATGACGCGTTGGATGGCGACGTCGTAGACGAGGATCTTCATCTCGAAGGCCCGGGCCCTCTTCGCCACTTGGTAGCCGATGCGTCCGAAGCCGATGATCCCGAGGGTCTTCCCCCTCAGCTCCCTCCCCCTCAGCCTCTTCTTTATCCACTCCCCCTGCTTCATCGTCCTATCCGCCAGGGGGATCGACCTCGCGAGGGAGAGCATCAGCCCGAGGGTGAGCTCCGCGACGGCGATGCTCGGCCCTCCAGGTGAGTTGACGACCCTTATCCCCCTCGCCTCCGCCTCCTTGACGTCGATGTTGTCGAGGCCCACTCCGGCCCTCGCCACGACCTTGAGCCTCTTGGCGGCCCTGAGGACCTCCGCCCTCACCTTCGTCCTGCTCCGGACGACGATGGCGTCGTAATCACCGATGACCCTCAGGAGCTCCTCCCCCGTTATATCGGGCCTCTCATCGACGGTGAAGCCCGCCTCCCTCAATTTCCTGACCCCGTCCTCGTGGATGGGGTCACAGATGAGAACCCTGACCTCCTCCAACTCGACCACGCAGTAACCTTAAAGACAGGGGGTATAAAACGATTATTTCCTTGCCTTCGCTGCCACTATCTGGATGACGTCGTTGTTCTGGAGGATGTAGTCCTCCCCCAGCCTCCTCTTCGTCCTCGCGTCTATGGCGTAGATGAAGGTCTCCTGGAGCTCTGTGTGGATGAGTCCCGCGAACTCCCTCGCCGTCGTCCCCTTCTCGACGAGGTAGACGTCGGGTAGGACCCTCCCCTCGTGGTCCGTCAGCCTCTCCGCGTCCTCGACGGGGTAGACGAGGATACAGTTGAGGAGGGAGAAGAAGGCCTCGTTCAGGACCTCCTGCACCCCCGTCGACCCCCACCTCTCCAGCACCCTCTCCCTGATCAACTCCAGCCCCCTCCTCTGCCCCGCCGTCAGGGCCTCGGGCCTCAGGACCTCGAAGTCACCGTCTCCGGGCCTGTACCTGATCAGCCCCGCCCTCGCCGCCCTCCTCAGGGTGAGCTCCGCCTCAGCAGAGGTCGGGACGACCCTGTACCCCGCCCCCCTCAGCCTCTCAACGTTCTCCTCAGCCGCCTCCATATCAGCCTTGTTCGCCGCCACGATCATCGGCCTCGAGGCCCTCCTCACCGCCCTCGTGAACCTCCTCAGGTCCTCCTCCCCCCACCTCGTCGGCCTGTAGGGGTCGAGGCCCGTCTCATCCACCGCCTCGGCTATATGCCCTGGCCTCACGCCCAGCCCGCTCAGCCTCTGCCCCAGGGCCTCGGAGACAGGCTTCCCAGCGGCCTCGGCCGTTTTCGCCAGCCTCGTCCAATCCTTCTTGATAAGGCTGAGGAGCCAGAGGTCGAACTCCTCCTCGAAGATCCTGACGTCCTCCAGGGGGTCGTGAGTTCCCGGCCTACAGGGCTGGCCGTTCTCGTCGCTCGCTCCAGCGGCGTCGCAGACCACGATGAGGGCGTCGGCCCTTCTCACCTCGTCGAGGAACCTGTTCCCGAGGCCCCTTCCCCGGTGGGCTCCCCTGATGAGGCCGGGGCAGTCGATCAACTCCACGGGGATGAGGCGCACACCATCGACGCAGATGGAGTTCACGGGGTTATCTTGGACGTTGAACTCCCGGCAGACGCAGGGGGCCCTGAGGTAGGCCACCCCCCTATTCGCCTTTATCGTCGTGAAGGGGTAGGGCGCGGTCTCGACGGGCTTCAGGGTCGCGGCGCTGAAGAAGGTGCTCTTCCCGACGTTCGCCTTTCCCACCAGGCCGACGAGCGGAGCCAACAACTACACCGATTGAAGTTGGTCGTGTTGAAATAAAAAGAATCTCATCAGGTGATGGGGTCGGTCTCCTCGTAGTAGCCGGGGTTCTTCTTCGGCCCCAGGCTCCTCACGCCCTCCCTCCTGATCTTCTCCCTCAGCCTCCCCGCGTACTCCTCGGAGATCTCGCCCCTCCTCTCCATGAAGTCGATGATCTCCTCCGCCTGCTCCACCGTGTCGCACCTCCTGATGAAGTCGATGACCGTGGGGTTGTAGCCGGCGAACCTCCTCATCACGGCCCTCTCCGCCGTAACCGGGTCCGTCCTATAGGAGTCTATGCGGATCTTACACCTCCCCTGGAGCACCTCCTCCGCGAGGTGTGGGAAGAGCCTCTTAAGCCTCTCCTTGTCGATCTCCATCCCCGGCATATTCAACTATGCCCACACAGAGATATAAAGGGTGGGCTCCCTAACCCCCTATCGGCTTATAGCGGACCCCGCCCCGCTCCGCCTGGAGGAAGGTCCAAGGCGGCACGTCCTCGTAGACCGTCAGCCCAGGGGCGATCCAGCTCCCCGGGCCCACCTTAACCCCTGGCATCAGGCTGACGTTTATCCCCGTCTGGGCGTCATCCCCCATGAAGGTCCCCAGCTTCCTCCTCCCCGAGTCGATCCTCCTCCCCTTTATATTCATCCTCACGTTCTTCTTGTCGAACCTGATATTCGCCGTTATCGTCCCAGCCCCCAGGTTGCAGCCGGAGCCCAGGACGCTGTCCCCGACGTAGGAGAGGTGGGCAACGTGGGTCCTGTCCATGATGATGCTGTTCTTGACCTCGCAGGCGTTCCCGATCCGGACCTCCTCCCCTATGCTCGTGGAGGGCCTGATGTAGCAGTTCGGCCCGATATCGCTCCCCCTCCCTATGAGCACGGGACCCTCGATGTAGGCCCCCGCCCTCACGCGGGCGTCCTCCTCCACCCTGACGGGCCCGATAAGACGGGCGTCCTCCTCCACCCTTCCCTCGACCCCAGCCTCCAGCCGCTGGAGGGCCCTCTCGTTCGCCTCCAAGAGGTTCCAGGGATGGCCGACGTCCAGCCACTCCCCCCTCTCCAAGGGCACTGTCCTCAGGGTGTGGCCGTCCTTTATGAACCTCTGTAGGGAGTCCGTGACCTCGTACTCTCCACGAGGAGAGGGGCCCGTCTCCCTTATGTACCTGAAGATCTCGGGTGGGAGGACATAGATCCCCGCGTTGGCCAGGTTGGAGGGCTCCTCCCCCGGCCTCGGCTTCTCCACGATCCCTCTGACCTGGTCTCCCTCGACCTCCACGACGCCGTAGAGGCTCGGCTTCTCCACGGGGACGACGGCCATCACGGCCCCCTCAGAGTCCCTCCCAGTCGAGACGACCCTCCTCATCGCCCCCTCGGAGACCATGAGGTCACCGTAGACGACGAGGAAGTCCTCCCCGTCGACGTACTCCTCCGCCATCCCTATCGCATCCGCCGTCCCCAGGACCTCCCTCTGGGTCGCGTAGGTCAGCTCCAGCCCGAGGTCCGAGCCTCTCCCGAAGTACCCCCTGATCTTATCCCCCATGTAGTAGGTGACGATCAGTGCCTCCCTCACCCCGGAGGAGGCCAACCCCTCCAGCAGCCACTCCAGGAGGGGTCTCCCCCCGACGGGTATCAAGTGCTTCGGCCTCGTCAAGGTGAAGGGCTCGAGCCTCACGCCCTTACCAGCGGCCAGGACAACCGCCTTCAACTCATATCGCCTCCAGGGCCCTCCTCACGTAGGCCTCGGCGGTCCCCAGGATCTCCTCGGCGCGTTCCCTCTCCCTCGCCTCGACGGTGATCCTGATCAGCGGCTCGGTCCCCGAGGGCCTGACGAGGACCCAGCCGTCGCCGAGGTCCAACCTCACCCCATCGACCCGCAGCACCTCCTCCACCCCTGGGAACTGCCCCGGGAGGCCCCTTGAGACCTCCTCCATCACCCTGCCCTTCTCCTCCTCGGGGCAGGGAACCTTCCTCCTGACCATCGGGTACCTCGGCACACCCTCGACGAACTCCCGCAGGGTCTTTCCCTCCTCCTCGAGGGCCCTCAGGAGGAGGAGGGAGGAGAGGATTCCATCTGGGCAGAGGTGGTATTGGGGGTGTATCCAGGCCCCTATCGGCTCCCCCCCGAAGAGGGCCCCCACCTTCTCCAAGGCCTCGGCGATGCTCACGTCGCCGACCCTCGTCCTCACGACCCGCCCACCCGCTTCCTCCACGGCCTCCTCCATGCACATCGACGCCCCTACATGCGTCACGACCGTCCCACCACCCCGCCCCCTGACCAGGTGGGCCGCGTAGGCGGCGAGGACGCGGTCGAGGTGGGGGGCCTCCCCCTTCTCGTCCACGGCGACCATCCGGTCCCCATCCCCGTCGTACCCGAACCCGATCTCAGCCCCCACCTTCCTCACATACTCCCCGAGTCTCTTGAGGGTCTCCGCACCGGGCTCCGGGCGTCCGGAGGGGAACCACCCGTCGGGCTGCCCGTTCAGGACGGTCACCTCGAAGCCGAATTTCTTGAAGATCCTTGGGGCCACGCTGCAGGTGGCGCCGTTGAAGAGGTCGAGGGCGACCCTCCAACTCCTCTCGAACTCCAGGCCCTCCACGAGAGCCTTCACATAGGCGTCGACCATCTCCAGGCGCTCGACGGACCCCACCTGATCCCAGGGGACCGGCCTGAAGGCCCGGCGGGCGATGATCTCCTCGATCTCCCTCTGCTCCTCCTCGGTGTAGGCCCTGCTCGTCGTGTCGAAGATCTTGACCCCGTTGTACTCTGGCGGGTTGTGGGAGGCGCTGATGGAGATGCCAGACCCGGCCCCGAGTTCCCTCGTCAGGAAGGCGAGGACAGGGGTGGGGATGACGCCGAGGAGTTCCACGTCGACCCCACAGGAGAGGATGCCGGAGACGAGGGCGCTCTCGATCATCTCACCCGTGGTCCTCGGGTCCCTCCCTATCGCTATACGGCCTCCCCCAAGCCTCGTGGCGAGGGCCATCCCCACCTCCACGGCGAGGCCTGGCGTTACCTCCCTGTTGGCGACGCCCCTTATCCCTGAGGTCCCGAAGAGCCTCCTCATCCCTATCTCCTCTTCAAGGGGACGAACCTTCGGAGGGGATCCTCCCTCAAGATCCTCCTCAGCTGAGGGAGGGTCAGGCCTACCTTCAGGTCGCCGTAGATCTCGCAGAGCTCGACCTCCCCCTCCTCCCAGGGCGGGCGCACCACGACCTCGACCTCGAAGCCCGAGGGGGTCTGGAGGTAGAGGTGGTGCGAGGTCGTCGGGACCCCGGTCTTGACCACGGTCCTGCTCTCCTCCCTCTGGACCTGGAGACCCATCCCCCTCAGCCTCTCCGCGACCTCTTCTCTATCCTGGGCGTAGACGACGATGTCGATATCGCTGCCCCGGTGGATGGTCCCGCGCCAGACGCTCCCGATGAGCCTCGGATGGAGGTCGCTTAGGTGCTCCATCAGCTCCAGGGCGGTCCTCCGCATCTCCAGGAGCCTCCTCCGCCTCCCCTCCCCCTCCAACTCCTCGGCGATCTCATCCAGCGCCACGGCGACCTCGAGGTTGCTGGGCAGAAACTTCGCCCCCAGACCCTTAGCCGCCATCTCCTTCGCCTGCTTATACTCCTCCACGACCCCCCGATAGAGGAGGAAGGCGGCCTCCCTCGCGACCCTGTCCCTGAGGTTCATCCCCAAACCTAAATCTCAGAGGAGGGAAAAGCCTTTTCCCCCTCAAATCTCCGCTGAGACCCTAACGGTGGTCCTCCTGTTTCACTCAACACTTCAATCTTTCACAAAAACGAGGTTTATTGGAGAAGGCTCTATCCGGGTGCGGAGAGGAGCTTAGATTTCCTCACCCCCACATGCCTCAGGGGGGCGACCTTCCTCGCCTCGTTGTAGATATCGGAGGCGAGTTTTCCGAGGACCATCTCGTGGACGAGCTGCTCGAAGGTCAGGTTCTCGGCCTTCTCCTTCAGGATCTCCCACATGATCTTCCTAATATGCCTCTCCTGGGAGGTCTTGATCCTCCTCTGGGTGAGGGCGACGATGGTGACCCTGAGCCTGTAGCCATCCTTGGTTGTGACGTTGAAGATGCCGTCGACCTTCGTGCTCCTCCTCCTCACGAGGCTCCTGAGATAGTCCCTCAGGTACTCATGCCCCTTGAAGATGGTCTCAGCCCTATTCTCCTCCACACCCGTCACTTGAAAGTAGAGCTTGAGGTAGTCCTGGGAGTAGTCCCCCGTGATCTGGGAGAGCGTCGTCTCGACGACCCTCCCCACCACCTTCGACGCGTCGTCGGCTGGCGTCTCAGCCAACTTCGTTCCCCCGAAGTAGGGGGGGAGGTAGACCTCGTACCATTCCTTCCTCCTCCACTTGTCCCTGACTCTCCTCCTCCTGGACAACTACCACATCTCCGGTGATTGGGTCTTATTAGAAGGGGCCGGTGATTTATCCTTTTCGCCTCTCGCCCATCCCAGGACGTTCAACGCCCTCTCGGCCGCCTGGACGCAGGAGAGGAGATCCTCGACGGTGGAGACGATCGTCTCCAGGGGCCTCCCCCCCTCTATCACGGTGAAGACCTCCCCTCCACGTACCCAGGTCTCGACCCTCAAGCCCTGGGGAGCCTCGAGGTTATCTGGGGAGACGGCCTCCGCGACAGCCCTCGCGGTCCTCTCATCCCCGTATCGGAGGACGATCCTCACCCTACTCTCTGGAACCCAGCTGCTCCCCGACAATCTCGTCCACCAACTCCAGGAACCTCTCTTCCTCCTCCTCCCTGAGGAAGGCCCCCGCGGCCGTGTCGTGCCCCCCACCCCTTCCGGAGGTCTTCTCGGCCGCCTTCATCATGGCCGCGCCGAGGTCCACCCCCGCCCTGACCATCCGCTCCGTCGCCCTCGCCGAGACCTTTATGAGGCCCTCGTCGGACTTCGCCGTCGCGACTATCGGCTTCTCCCTCTCCAGGAGGCCCGTCGAGAGGAGGATGGAGGCCACGACCCCTATTATCCGGTCGTCTATCCCCGAGCCCGCCCTGAGGACGTAGATGTTCCTCCTCTCCTCTATAAGCTTCATCTCCTCCACCCACTCCAGGTACCCCGCGATCCTCCTCCTGTACTCGTTGAAGAGCCTCTCCGCCTCCTCGAAGCACCTCCCCCTGTCCCCGAGGCAGATGGAGACGCCGAGGGATGGCCTGTCCATCCGGGCGCAGGCGTTCAGGAGGGAGGCGTACTCCCTCCCATCCCTCAGCGGGGTCCTCGGCTCCTCCCTGGGGAAGAGGTAGATGGTCCCCACGAGGCCGTGGATGATCTCGGGCTTACACCCCTCCGAGAGGAGGTGCTTGGAGAGCTGAGAGTAGAGATGCCTCTTCTCCTCCTCCGTCAGGTCCTTCAAGGCCCTCCACCTCCCCTCTCTCTTCAACTCGATGCCGATCTCCTGGAGGAAGGCCACGCACCTGTCCTCCCTCCCGCTCAGCCCCGGGAGGAAGGGGGTCGTCGTCCTGGCGAGGGCCTGGGCCAGGGGCCTCGTCTCATAGCCGTAGAAGATGAGGTCCACCCTCGTCTCCAGGAGACCGGCCTCCTTCGCCGCCCCCTCTATCTCGATGTTCAGCCCCAGGAGCGCCCTCTTCTCGCCCTTATCCTGCTGGTCGGCCAGCGCCCCCACGATACCCAGGACGCTGAGGTCCAGATTCCCGCCATCCAGGGTCCTGGCGAGGAGGTAGGCGAGGCCAGCGCCGCTGATCTCCCTGCTCCCATCGAGGCCGCACGTTATCGGGTTGATGTGCACCAGCCTCTCGGACTGGACGTCCAGGGGGAGGTGGTGGTCGAGGACGACCGTGTCGACGTCCCGTAGGTGCTTCTCTATGATATCGAGGTAGCCGCTCCCCATATCCGTGAAGACGACGAGGGAGGGGGACTCGGCCGCTATGGACTCGACGAGTCCCTCATCGATCCTCTTCTCACAGGAGATCTTGAAGGGTGCTCCCATCCTCCTGAGGGCGCGCCCCACCGTGCTGCCGGCTGCGATCCCGTCCGCGTCGCTGTGGGTGACGATGTGGATTATATCGCCCCTCTCCACATGCCTCCTGATAACCTCCGCGGCACCCTCAAAGGACCTGAGAAAATCCTCTCTCCCACTCACTTGCAGCCCCATCAGACGGTTACTATCTCAGACCGGTAGTTCCAATCCGGCGGTAATACGCCCTTCCTCTTATAGTACTTGGTGAGCCTGTGGATCTTGGACTCGACGAGTTGGAGGCCCCTCTTGTTGCTGAAGTCCTTCCTATGCCTCTCGAGGTGCCTCCTGAGCCTCGCGGCCTTCTTCATGAGATTGTAGAGGTCCTCGGGGATCTTGGGGGCTAGCCCCGCCTCCTGGAGCACCCTCTGTATCCCGTAGCCGACGATCGGCTTGACGAGGGGGATCCCATAGACGTCCCTCAGCTCGTTCCCGATGACGCTCGGCGGCTTCCCCTCCCTCGCCAGCCTTATGATGAGGGCCTTCACCTCCTCCGGCTGGTAGACCACCCAGCTGGGGGGGCGCTTGGAGACCGGCCTGGTGGAGCGGGACCTCCCCCTCATATAAGCCATCTTTCCCATCTTCTCTCCTTCCCCGATGAACTTAATCGTTAGAGATGGAGGGCTCCATTTAAATATTTTCATACATCCTCGTGAACCACTCGGCGAACTTCCTCAGGGCCCTACCCCTGTGTGAGAGCCTCCCCTTCTCCTCCGTCTCCATCTCAGCGAAGGTCCTCCCGTCGCCCTCGAGGGGGATGAAGATGGGGTCGTAGCCGAACCCCTTCTCTCCCCGCCTCTCCTTTGAGATCACCCCCTCCACCACGCCTGTGAAGACCCTCGGGGTTCTTCCCGGGGCCTCACAGAAGGCGATGGCTGACTTGAAGTGGGCCCTCCGATCCGACGCCCCCTTCATGAGCCTCAGCACCCCCTCAAGCCCTATCGTTCTGAGGACGTAGGAGGAGTAGGGGCCCGGGAACCCCCCCAGGTGGTGGATGAAGAGCCCTGCGTCCTCCACTATGAGGGGGCCGCCTAACCTACGAGCGGCGTCCTCGGCCGAGAACCTCGCCACCTCCTCCACATCCTCCGCCTGGATCTCCAGCCGCTTCGCGTCGACCTGGAGGAGGTCCACCTGGAACTCCGCGAGGATGAGCCTCGCCTCCAAGAACTTGTGGCGGTTACCCGTCACCATCCTCAACTCTCTCCGAGACATACCTCCCCCTCCTCTCGATCTCCCTCATCTTCCTGACTACCTCCTCCGTCGCCGCATCCCCCATCACCTCCCGATACCCCTGGAGGAAGGACTGGAAGCACTCCGCCGCGTATCCGTAGTGGGTGCTGATGAGCATCCTCCTCATGAGGTGGAGGTCGACCCCCCTCCGCTCCACCTCCTCGGAGACCTCGGCGAGGCCGAAGTCCACGAAGCAGATCCTCCCGTCCTCCGTCAGGATCATGTTCGAGGTCGTCAGATCCCCATGGATGATCCCGCCCCTGTGGAGCCTCCCCACCAACACCCCTACCCTATGGAAGAGGTCGAGGCGCTCCTCCCTCGGGAGCTCGTCGAGGAGCTCCCTAAGCCGCCGGCCCCGCACATACTCCATGTAGACCGTCGTCCGGGGTATGTCGATGAGGTATATGACGGGTGTTGGGACGCCCAGCTCCTTCGCCCTGTGGATGATCTCGGCCTCACGGACCGTGCGGTACTCCCTGAGCCTCCGATCCAGCTCGGGGACTCTGTACCTCTTCCTCACCCTCCTCTTGACGAGGACCTCCCTGTCAAGCCAGGGCCTCTGGAGGTAGAGCTCCGCCTCGGCGCCCCTCGCTATCAGCCTCCCCCCGCCTACCGAAGCCATGGTATCTCCACCTCGTCCAGCCTCCACCTGGGCCTGATGAGGCTCTCCTCCACTGGGGTCCTCACGCCGCTGAGGTAGGCGAGCAGCCCCGTCCAGGCGATCATCGCCCCGTTGTCGAGGGCGTATTCCAAGGGGACGACATAGGACTCGGCGCCGTGCTCCTCGGCTATCGCCCGCATCACCGCCTGCAGCCTCCTATTGGCGGCCACCCCACCCGTGAGGAGGAGCTCGGGCTTCCTCGTATGGGCCAGCGCCCTCTCCGTCACCTCCCCCAGCATGCTGAAGGCGACCTCCTGGAGGCTCATGCAGAGGTCCTCGACCCTGTACCTCCCGCTGCGGAGCTTCTCCAGGGCGGAGGTGAGGAGGCCACTGAAGCTGAGGTCCATCCCCTTCACCACGTAGGGGAGGGGGATGAACCTCTCCCCCTTCAGGGCCCTCCTCTCCACCTCGGGCGCCCCGGGGTAGGGGAACCCCGCCTCCCGGGCGAAGACATCGAGGCAGTTCCCGACGGCGATATCCAGGGTCTCGCCGAAGATCCTGTATCGCCCTGCCTCATACCCTGTGACTATGGTGTTCCCACCCGAGACGAAGAGGGTGAGGGGATCCTCCGCCCCCGTCGCAAGTCTCCCGATCTCGATGTGGGCGACGGCGTGGTTCACCCCCACGAGGGGTACGTCCAAGTAGATCGATAGGGCACGTGCCACGGTCGCACCCGTCCGGAGGCAGGGGCCCATCCCAGGCCCCTGGGAGAAGGCTATCACGTCGATCTCCTTGGGGCCGACACCAGCCTTGGCCAGCGCCGAGTCCAGGACGGAGCCGACCTGGGCTGAGTGGTGCCTCGCCGCCTCCCTGGGGTGGATCCCCCCACGCTCGGGGGTGTAGGTACTCTTCTCGTTGGCGAGGATCGCCCCCTCCGAGGTGGCGATGCCCACCCCGAGGTCGTCCGCTGTGGACTCTATGCCGAGGCAGATGACTTCGTCCATAGCCGTCCTTCTACCACTGGGGTAGAAGGAGGTCTCAACTAAAAACTATTTTCCTGTCTTCTTCTTCCTCTCGAGGAGGGATAGGAGCTTCTCCAGGGCGCTCCTCTTCTCCAGGGTATCGAGCTCGTACTCCACCAGTGTATCCAGCTTCGAGTATATAACCTTGGGGAGCTCCTCCTTCGTCACCATCAGCATCCTCTTCCCCGAGATGAGGATGACCCCTCCCCTCTCCCCCTTCAACCTCCCCCCCTCTCCTTCACTTCCCGCCTCAGAGACCTCGGCCTTAGAGGAGACGGCCAACCTGCTGATGATCTCCTCGAACCTCTCCACGATCCTCCTCAGAGCCCTCTCATGCCTCTTCAGGGAGTTGAGGAGGAAGTCGAGTTCATCCAGCCTGGAATTGAACTTGGATGGAGGGGACATCGGCCCTTTCCCTCAGAGAGATAGGAGAGCGTCCTCTGAAAAGAGTGGTGTAACTCGCGGCCCCTCCAGGGCGTGACAGGATCCGCGGACTCAGGCGGGGTCGGAAGTATTTTAGGGGGAGAGGGACCATGGAGAGGGTGGTGAGCCACTTGAGCGGCGTGTTCAAGCGGAGGGCCGAGAAGGCGATCGGCCTGTTGCGGGGGAGGGGCGTCGAGGGTCTCCTGCTCTTCCCTGGGGTGGAGCTCTTCTACCTCACAGGCTTCAGCATCGGCCTCTCAGAGCGCCCCTCTGCCGCCCTCATACCCTTCGAGGGGGAGCCCGTCCTCATCGTCCCGGAGCTGGAGAGGGAGCTGAGGGGCCAGAGGCCCTGGATCAGGGAGGTGGAGACCTGGAGGGAGGAGGAGGACCCCTTCGACCTCATCGCAGAGAACCTGCGGCGCAGGGGCCTATCGAGGTCCAAGGTGGGGATCTGCGAGACGGCCCCCTGGGGCTGGGTAAAGAGACTCGAGGAACGCCTCCCCACGGCCCGCTTCGTCGACGCCTCGGAGGTCGTCAACTCTCTCAGGATGGTGAAGGAGGAGGGGGAGCTCGATAGGATAAGGAGGGCCTGTGGGATCACGGATAGGGCGGTGGAGGCGGGATTCCAGGGCCTCGAGGAGGGGATGACCGAGCTCGAGCTCGCCTCGGCTATTAGGGAGGAGATGAGGAGGCTGGGAGGCATGCCCCAGTTCTGCCTCGTGCTCTTCGGGGAGAAGGCGGCCCTCCCCCATGGGAGGCCGGGAGAGAGGAGGCTGAGGAGGGGGGATGTGGTCCTCGTGGATGCGGGGGCGAGCGTCGACGGCTACTTCTCGGACCTCACCCGTACCGTCGTCTTCGGAGAGGCGACGGCGCGGCAACGGCGGATCTGGGAGGTGGTCCTCAGGGCGAACAGGGCCGCCTTCGAGGCCATCAGGCCTGGGACCACCTGTGAGGAGGCCGACGGGGCGGCGAGGAGGGTCATAGAGGAGGAGGGCTTCGGGGAGTTCTTCATCCACCGCCTCGGCCATGGCGTCGGGCTACAGGTCCATGAGCACCCCTACCTGGTGAAGGGGAACAGGATGCCGCTGAGGCCCGGGATGACCTTCACCATCGAGCCCGGGATCTACATCGTCGGGGAGATCGGCGTCCGTATAGAGGATACCGCCCTCTGCACCCCGGAGGGCTGTGAGTCCCTCACCGGGATGAGGCGCTCCCTGGAGCCCTGATGAGGCGGGTCAGAGGACGAAGGTCTCCCTCTCCACTCTCCTCTCCTTGACGCTGAGGTCCGAGACCCTGAAGGCCCGGCCGCCGTAGAGGGTCGCCTCCTTCTCGCCTGCGTAGAGGGCCGCGGCGATCCTCCCGAGGGCGTCGCACTTCATCAGGCCGCTCCCACTCCCCGCGCCGACGTAGATCATCCCAGCCTCCTCGAAGACATAGGGGGTCTTGTCGATGCTGTTCAGCGCGTACTGGCCGGCCCACATATTCACGGGCTGGACGTCCCTGAAGCAGGGGAGATACTTCACCACGACGTGGTAGAGGTTCCCCGTGTAGTAGGTCAGCTCCGGCTGGGGGTCGTCCTCCAGCTTGAAGGGCCTCCCCAGGTTATCAGCGCACTCTATCCATAGGGCGCCCTCGGAGACCTCCGGCTTGATGAGGATGCCGGCCTTTGGCAGTATGAGGAGGGGGACGACACCCTCCTTGTTGAAGCCCTCCGAGTGGAAGAGCCTCTCCAGCCTCTCGTCCTTGAAGACGAAGACCTGCCTCTTCTTTGGGCGCATGAAGGCGTCGAGGCCGATGGGGTTGAGGAGGGTATTCGCCCAGGCCCCCACGGCCACGACGACCCTGTCCGCGTAGATCTCCTCCCCCCTCACCGTCTCCACGCCCTTGACGCTGGCGTCCTGCCAGACGAAGGGCTCCCCTGGGAGGCCCAGCTCCCGCTCGGGCTTCAGGATCAGCCTCTTCACCTCCACGTTGTAGCGCACCTCCCCCCCGAGCCTCCTGAACTCCTCCTCGTAGAACCTCACGAGGCGGTCGGCGTCGATGCTCCCGCACTTCACCCCCTGGAGTCCCCTCTCCACGGGCTCGAGGCCCATGACCTCCGCCTCCTCGTCCCCCTCCTCGAACTCTGTGACGAGGTCGGGGATCATCCTCCTCAGGTCCTCCCTCTCCCAAGTCCTCAGCTCGACACCCCGGCGGCTCATCTCCTTGAAGTTTTCCTCCTGCCTCCTATACTGCCTCCCGCTGAGGAGCCAGAGGTACCCGTGGAAGACGAGGCCGAGGTCATGGCCCAGGTCCTCCTGGACATGGGTGAAGAAGTCTATGGTGGAGTCGGCGAGGAGGAAGTTCGTCCTCGAGGAGAAGACGTTCCTGAAGGCCCCGACGCTCTTCGCGCTGTTCCCCTGCCCCGGCCCCCCGAGCTTATCCAGGACGAGGATGCTCCTCTCGGGGTTCTCCCTCTTGATGTGGTAGGCCGTCGACAGGCCCAGCACACCAGCGCCCACCACCAGAACATCATATTTTGACATGGCGCTCATCAAACCTTGTCCCAAATCCTTTTAACCCTTTTCGAAGAGCAGACACGAAATGGTTTATCTTCCGCCTCCTCCACTTATACGTTGACGCCGCTATGGGCGTGAACCTCACCCCCATCATCGTCAAGAGGGTCGTCTCCCTGGAGGCCCTTAGGGGTAAGACCCTCGCCGTCGATGCCAACAACTGCCTCCACCAGTTCCTCGCCCTCATCCGGATGCCGGATGGCAGGCCTCTCACGGACCCTGAGGGGAGGGTGACCTCCCACCTCGTGGGCCTCGCCTTCCGGACGACCCGCCTCCTCGCCGACTACCAGATCAGGACCGTCTTCGTCTTCGACGGGAAGCCACCGATGCTGAAGGGGTTGGAGGTGGAGAGGAGGAGGGAGCAGAGGAGGAGGGCCGAGGAGGAGTGGAGGGCCGCCCTGAGGGCCGGGGACTACGCGGCCGCCTTCTCCAAGGCCGTCATGACGGGGAGGCTGACGAGGGAGATGGTGGAGGACGCGAAGCACCTCCTCGACCTCCTGGGGATCCCCTGGGTCCAGGCCCCGAGTGAGGGGGAGGCCCAGGCCGCCTATATGGCCCGGAGGGGAGATGTCTGGGCCTCCAACAGCAGGGACTACGACTCCCTCCTCTTCGGGGCGCCGAGGCTGGTGAGGTACGTCACCATCTCGGGGACGGAGTTCCTGCCCAGTAAGGGCGTGGCGAGGAGGCTGGAGCCGGAGGTCATAGAGCTCGACTCCCTCCTCAGGCACCACGGCATCACCCGCCGCCAGCTGGTGGACCTCGCCATCCTCATCGGCACCGACTTCAACGAGGGGGTGAGGGGGGTTGGGCCGAAGACCGCCCTGAGCCTCGTGAAGAGGTATGGATGCCTGGAGGAGATGCCCGGGGAGGTCAGGGAGAAGCTGCCCCAGGACCTCGACGCCATCCGGAGGATCTTCCTCGAGCCCGAGGTCACAGAGGAGTACGAGGTCCGATGGGGGACCTTCAGGGAGGCAGAGCTCTACGAGTTCCTCTGTGGGGAGAGGGGGTTCTCGAGGGATCGCGTCAGGGTCGTCGTGGAGAGGATGAGGAGGTTCTACGCCCAGAGGAGCCTGAGGCACTGGCTCCGAGAGGGGGGATGAGGAGTGGAGGGGGTGAGGTTCTCTGAACTCATCGACCTCTGCAGGGCCCTGGAGTCGACGACGAAGAGGACCGAGAAGAGGAGGCTCCTCGCCTCCTTCCTCCACCGCCTCAGCCCTGAGGAGGTCCCACCGGCGGTCCTCCTCATCACGGGGTCCATCTTCCCCGAGAGCGACGACCTCCATGTTCTCGAGATCGGGGGGGCGACCCTCGGCAGGGTGCTGAGGGGGGCGAGGCAGAGGACCCTCTTGGAGGAGCCTCTCACCATAGTCGAGGTACACAGGATCCTGAAGGAGGTCGCCAAGGTCTCGGGGAAGGGGTCGAGGAGGAGGAAGGAGGCGCTCCTCGAGGGGCTCTTCGGGAGGCTCACGCCGGTTGAGAGGGAGTACCTCATCCGCTTCATCTTCGGGGAGCCGAGGATAGGTGTCTCGGAGGGGGTGATGCTGGAGGGGATAGCCGAGGCGGCGGGCGTCCCCCTCCCCCTCGTGCGGAGGGCCCACATGTTCACGGGGGACCTGGGGAAGATAGCCCAGACAGCCCTCATCGGAGGCGAGGAGGCCCTGAAGGGCATAGGCATCACCCTCTTCACACCCGTCAAGCCGATGCTCGCCGAGATGTCCTACGATATCGAGGACGTGATCAGGCGCCACGGCGGGAGGACGGCCCTCGAGTACAAGTTCGACGGGGCCCGGATCCAGGTCCACAGGAAGGGGGAGAGGATCAGGGTCTTCAGCCGGAGGCTCTCAGACGTGACGAGCAGCCTCCCCGACGTCGTAGAGGTCATCAAGGAGAGGGTCTCGGCCGAGGAGGTCGTCCTCGACGGCGAGGTGACGGCGGTGGGGGAGGGGGGGAGGCCCCTACCCTTCCAGGACCTGATGCGGCGGTTCCGCAGGGTCCACGAGGTCGAAGAACTGGTGGAACTGATCCCCCTCAGGCTCCACCTCTTCGATATCCTCTACCTCGAAGGCCGCTCCCTCATAGACGAGCCCTATGAGCGCCGCTGGGACCTCCTCTCCGAGGTCTGCGACGAGGAACTCCTCGCCGAGAGGATCGTCACGGGCGATGCCTCGGAGGCGGAGGCCTTCTTGGAGGAGGCGGTGAGGGCGGGGCATGAGGGGCTGATGGCCAAGCGCCTGGACAGCGACTACACCCCGGGGAGGAGGGGGAAGAAGTGGTTCAAGATCAAGCCGGCCGAGACACTGGACTTGGTCATCGTCGCGGCGGACTGGGGCCACGGTAGGAGGAGGGGTTGGCTGAGCAACTACCACCTCGCCGCCTGGGATGAGGAGGAGGGCGTCTTCAAGGTGATAGGGAAGACCTTCAAGGGCCTGACGGATGAGGAGTTCGGGGAGATGACGAGGAGGCTCCTGAGATTGAAGGTGAGGGAGACCCCCTACACCGTCTACGTCCAGCCGAGGGTCGTCGTGGAGGTCGCCTTCAACGAGATCCAGAGGAGCCCCCACTATCCCTCGGGCTTCGCCCTCCGCTTCGCCCGCATCAAGAGGATCAGGGAGGATAAAGGGCCGGAGGAGGCCGATACGCTCAGGAGGGTGAGGGAACTCTACGAGGAGCAGTTCAGGTACAAGGCCAAGATGAAGATAGACCTGTGAGGAGAGGTCATTCGTGGACGATGGGGTCGTGGTCAGGGGCTTCAGGCCCGAGGACCTGGAGGCGGTCCACGAGATCGAGAGGCGATCCTTCCCCGACCCCTGGCCCAGGTCCCTCTTCAAGGCCCTCCATAGGTCGCCTGGGACATACTTCCTCGTCGCCACCCTCAAGGAGAGGGTCGTGGGATACGCTCTCGGGAGGGTCGAGCAGATCCCCCAGAGGGAGACAGCCTACAGCGGCTCGAGGAAGATCGGCCACATACTGAACATCGCCGTCTCACCCGAACTCCGCCGCTCAGGCATCGGGATGAAGTTGATGAGGACCCTCGAGGCCCTCCTGAAACGAGGGGGAGCCAGCCTCGCGAGGCTCGAGGTGAGGGCCTCGAACATCGCCGCCCAGAGGTTCTACAGGAGGCTCGGCTACCGGGAGGGGGGGAGGATACCCCTCTACTATGGGGACGAGGACGCCCTCGTCATGGAGAAAGGGTTAGGTCGAGCCCCGACGATGGAGGGATGAGCCCCTCTCAAGCCTCTCCCTCACGGCCCTCCTACTGATCTTCCCCAGCGGCGTCCTCGGCAGGTCCTCCACGACCTCGACCTCCTCGGGCAACAGGTAGTCCTCCAGCCGCTCACTGCAGAACCTCAACAACTCCTCGGGCCCCACCCTCCCCCTGTACTCCTCCTTCAGGACGACGAGGGCCCTGAGGTCCGTGGCGCACCTCAGGGGGTCGGCGACGCCGACGACGACGGCCTCCTCCACCGCCGGGTGCCGGCGTAGGATCCCCTCAACCCTCGTTGGCCATATGGTGTGGCCCCTCGCGATGATCCTGTCCTGCTTCCGGTCCACGATGTAGAAGAAGCCGTCCTCGTCCATCCTGGCCACGTCCCCCGTGTAGAGCCAACCCCCCCTCAGCGCCCTCTCCGTCTCCCTGGCCCTCCCCAGGTACCCCCTCATCACCTGAGGTCCTCTCACGACGAGCTCCCCTACCTCCCCGACGGGGAGGTCCACCTCCCCTGTGGGGATGTCCACGATCCGTGCCTCGGTGTCGGGGAGGGGGATGCCGATTGAGCCCCGTTTCTCGCAGCCCTGGGGGGTGCAGTGGGTCACGGGGCCCGCCTCCGTCAGGCCGTAGCCCTCGAAGAACTCCACCCCCGCCACCTCCCTGAACCTCTCCACCGTCTCGGCGTCTATGGGGTCACCGCCGGAGACGCAGTAGATGAGGCTCCTCAGGTCCCGCTTCCTCAGGTCGGGATGGCTGAGGATGGCTCGGTATAAGGAGGGGGTCGCGGGTAGGTGGGTCACCTTGTACCGCTCTATCGCCCTCATCATCGCCCCGGGCTCCGGCTCGGGGAGGAGGACCATCGTCGAGCCGGAGTGGATGACCTCATTCATCGCCACGGTCATCCCGAAGATGTGGAAGAAGGGGATGGCCGCGAGGACGACGGGGTGCCCACGGACCTGGGGCTTGGGGCAGTACCCCCAACCCCTCAGCCAGTGGTAGACCTGGATCGCGTTCGCCACGAGGCTGTAATGGGTCAGCATCACCCCCTTCGGCTCCCCGGTCGTCCCACCCGTGTACTGGATGACGGCGAGGTCCTCCTTTGGATCGACCTGAACCCCCTGGGAGAGGGGTGGATGCCTCCTCACGAGCGTCCTGACCCTGGGGAACCCCCTGGGACCCCTCCCCCCTCCGAGGCCTGAGAGCAGGCGTAGGGTCCAGGGGAGGTAGGCCTCCCCCTTCGCGACTATGACTGCCTCCACCTCCGTTCCATCCTTCACGGCCTCCACCTTGCGGAGGAAGCGGTCCAGGACGACGACGACCTTGGCCCCTGATTCGGCCAACTCCCGCTCCATCTCTCCCTCCTCATTCAGGGGGTTTATCGCGACGATGACGCCCCCGGCCATGAGGGTCCCATAGTAGGAGATGATGAACTGGGGGATATTGGGCAGCACCAGTGCAACCCTGTCGCCCTTCCTCACCCCGAGGTGTAGCAGGGCGTTGGCGAACCTCGACGCCATCTCACCGAGGGAGGCATAGTTGATGCGCCTTCCATAGAAGATGACGGCCGTCCTGTTTGGATACTTGCGGGCCGAGTTCTCCAAGAAGGCGTAGAGGGGTATGGTCGGATACTTGATGCTGAGGGGGACACCCTCAGGCCACCACCTCATCCAGGGCTTCTCTCTCTCCACCTCCTCCCCCTCCGGGTCCTCCTATATCAGCCTCGATGTTAGATTGTTTAGGATAAATATAAGGAGGTACGAACGCGCATGGAACTCGCGGCCTTTAAGTCGATTTCTCTC
>PIYN01000019.1 GCA_003601775.1 Candidatus Bathyarchaeota archaeon | reverse complement strand
AACCTTACCCGCCCCTCCTCGTCTCGGTTGATGGAGTCATAGACCGTTAAGAGCTTCACGGGCTCCACATCGAGCCCACACTCCTCCCTCACCTCCCGAACCACGGCCTCCCTGACCCCCTCCCCCAACTCCACAACCCCACCCGGCAGGGCCCAGCGCCCCTCACCCGGAGGGTTCCCCCTCTTTGTGAGGAGGACCTTGCCTTCCTTGAAGATGACCGCCGCGACCCCCGCTATGGGCCTCTCAGGGTACTCCCGCCTCATGACCCACAGACACCTCAGGGACAGGACCTATGGAGGGCCTCCATGATGAAAGATCGTGTTAATCCTTTAGGGGGAGGGAGGAGTACCCCGCCTCCAGGGCTCTGATATTTATCTCTCTCATCGAGGGGCGCATCTCCTCCTCCACCAACTTCTTCACGACCTCCAGGTCGATGAGGCGGCTCCTCTTCACGAGGGCCCCGATGAGGACCATATTCGCGACGATGGGGTAGCCCAACTCCTCCGCCACCCTCCTCGCGGGGACGGTGATCGTCTCCACGTCCGACCTCAGGTCCACGCCGAGCCTCTCGAGCTCCTCCGCCACGGCCGAGTCCAGGATGACTGTGCCCCCGTTCCTCACCCTCGAGATGTACCGCCTGTAGGCCGGGGTGGACATGGCGATGAGGACATCCGCCTCCGTCAGGGATAGGTCGTAGATCTCCTCGTCGGAGACGAGGACCTCCGATCTGCAGGCCCCTCCCCTCGCCTCCGCCCCGTAGGAGTGGGTGTTGACGACCTCATATCCGGCCTTGAAGAGGGCCCTGGAGAGGAGCTCCCCCGCAAGGACGACGCCTTGGCCGCCTGTCCCCGATAGGAGAATGTTCAACCTCACGTCAAACCCCTCCAGCCCTCCTCATGACCTCCCTAAGGCTCTCGACGAACTCAGGCCTCCTCTCCCTGACGAAGACCCCGAGTTCGACCTTCCCCTCTAAGGCTCCAACAACCCTCTCCACCTCCGGGACCTCCCCAAGGAGCTCCTTCACAGAATCCAGCTCCTCCGGCCCGGCACAGTCGACCCTCAGGACCGTCCCCCATCTCAGATGGTCCACCTGTCTGACCCCCGCCCCCAAGTCCCTGCGCCCCAGCTCCGTCTCCACGGCCTCCAGCGCCTCCTTGACCCCAGCCCTTGGGATGGCATAGCAGTAATGGCCCTTGGGCTCCCTCCCACGGATGTAGGTGCTCTCTACGAGCATCTCCATGATCCTGCTCGGGACCTCGTAGATGGGGTTCCTGAAGCCGAAGATCCTCCTCTGCCTCGTCGGGCAGGGGGAGATGACCTCGATGAAGGAGAAGCCCCTGTTCTTTATGGCCTCCTCCATGCTCCTCGTCAGCTCGACGACATGATAAGCGGTCCAACGGGCGACATAGGTGGCCCCAGCCGCAGCGACGAGGCGGCAGAGGTCGAAAGGGTTCTCGGGGTTCCCGTAGGGCGACGTGATCGTCCTGCTCCCATGGAGGGTCGTCGGGGCGATCTGCCCTCCTGTCATCGCGTAGCTGAGGTTGTTCACCAGGATCGTCGTGATGTCTATGTTCCTCCTCGCCGCGTGGATGAGGTGGTTCCCCCCGATCCCCGCGCCGTCCCCGTCCCCGGTGAAGACGACGACCGTCAGGTCGCTGTTGAAGACCTTCGCCCCCGTCGCGAAGGCGAGGGCCCTCCCATGGGTCGTGTGGAGGGTGTCGGAGTTGAAGTGGGGGCTCGGTATCCAAGCAGAGCACCCGATCCCCGAGACGCAGAGGATCCTGTCCTGGTCCAGCCCCAGTTCGTCCACCGCCCTCGCGAAGCAGTTGAGGATGATCCCGTTCCCACAGCCCGGGCAGAAGGGGGAGGGCTGGTGACGGATGTAGCGCTCACGGTAGTAGCTCAGGGGCTTCACAGGCATTCGTCGACCCTCCTGATCGCCTGGTAGACCTCCTCAACCGTGGGGACGACCCCACCCACCCTCGTGAGGGGTGTGACCTCCACACGGCCATGGACCGCCCGCTCAACCTCCCTGACGGCCTTCCCCAGGTTCATCTCCACGACGAGGAAGGCCTCCACCTCTCCGGCGACCTTGGAGAGGTACTCCTCTGGGAAGGGCCAGAGCGTCCTCAGCCTCATCAGGCCCGCCCTGATCCCCTCTTTTCTGGCTTTCATCACGGCCCCGTAGGAGGGCCTCGCCGAGGCGCCGTAGGAGAGGACCGCTATGCGGGCGTCCCCCATCCCAGCCTCCACTATATCCCTCACCTCCCCCTCAGCCCTGAGGATCTTCTCCCTCATCCTCCTCAGCTTCGCCTCCATAACCCTCGGGGAGTAGTCCCTCCGCCCCGTCGGGTCGTGGGAGGAGCCCGTCACCAGGAGCCTGTACCCCTCCCCGAACCTCGGCATCTCGGGGACGAGGGAGGGGTCCTCCGTCCCGAAGGGCGTGCAGGACGCCCCAGCGGGGCGTCTCCTCTCAACGGTCTCGACCTTCTCCGGGATGACGAGCTTCTCCATCATATGCCCGATCATCCCGTCGGCGAGGAGGATGACGGGCGTCCTGAAGCGCTCAGCGAGGTTGAAGGCCCTCACCGTCAGGTCGAACATCTCCTGGACGGACCAGGGGGAGAGGACGACGGCCTCGTAGTCCCCATGGGCTCCGTACCTCGCCTGGTAGAAGTCCTGTTGGGAGGGCATCGTCGCCTGCCCCGTCGAGGGTCCTGAGCGCTGGACGTCGACGACGACGCAGGGCGTCTCGGTCATGTAGGCATAGCCGATGTTCTCCTGCATCAGGCTGAACCCCGGCCCGGAGGTCGCCGTCATCGCCTTCGCCCCCGCCCACGAGGCCCCTATCACCGCAGCCATCGACGCGATCTCATCCTCCATCTGGAGGAAGTATCCCCCAACCCTCGGCAACTCCTCAGCCATGTGCTGCGTGATCTCGTTGGCAGGGGTGATGGGATACCCCGCGAAGAACCTGCAACCGGCCCGGATGGCCCCCTCGGCGCAGGCGATGTTCCCGAGGACGAGGTGCTTCCCCGGCGGCAGCATTAATCCCCCACCTCCTCGACCGTGATGGCGAAGTCGGGGCAGAGGCGCTCACACCACCGGCATCCGATGCACTCCCCCCTGCACTCCGGCAGGAACCCCCCAAGCAACGTCTCGACCCCAGACCTCCTTAGGACCCCTCCCCCCCTCTTGTTGCAGATGTAGACGCAGAGAAGGCAGCCCTTGCAAAGGCCGGGGTCGACCCTGACCCGGTACATAACCATCCCTTCCCAGATATAAGCCGTGATCTGGTATATTACTCCTACTCCCTTCGAAGAAACAAGGTCTTCGACGAGGAAGAGTGAGCCGGCGTAGAATTCGGAGAGGAAAGAGTTTTATCCTCTCACTCCAACCCTTCTTCGAGATGGACGCGACGCCGCTGATCGCCTCCTTCATCCTCTTCGCATCTATGGAGCTTGGAGATAAGACCCAACTGGCCGTCATCGCCCTCTCCATGAGGGAGAGGAGCGTCGAGGTCTTTATCGGGGCCCTCCTCGCCTTCGCCCTCGTGGACGGGGTCAGCGTGGCCTTCGGCGGCGTCCTATCCTCCCTCCTCCCCACCTTCTGGATCAAGGTAGGCTCAGGCGTCCTCTTCCTCCTCTTCGGCGCCCTCAGCCTCCTCGAGGGAGAGGAGGAGCAGAAGGTCAGGGCAGACTTGAGGAACGTGGTCCTCTCCTCCTTCAGCCTCGTGACCCTCATGGAACTGGGCGATAAAACCCAGTTCGCGGCCATCCTCCTCTCGGCCAGATACGGCGCCCCCCTCCTCGTCTTCCTCGGCATCCTACTGGCCTCGGCGGTCCTCACGGGGGGCGGCGTCATCGCCGGACGGGGCTTGATGGCCGCTGTGCCGAGCCATTACATACGGTACATCTCCTCAACCCTCTTCATAGCCTTCGGCTTGATCTTCCTCACAGGGGCCCTCCTTGGCTTGGAGATCCTCTAACCCCTCCATTCAGCCTCAGGGGCAGCCCATTCCCTGAGGGGTGATCACTTTATAATTCCTGGGGGAGATCTTCGTCCGTGAAGGGACTATGGGTGTTAAGGGGATGGAGGAGCGGGTTAGAGAGAGCCTTGTCCGGGTCGCCTGCTGCCAGCTGGAGCCGAGGGTTGGGTGTAAGGAGGAGAACGTGGAGAAGACGTTGAGGTTCGTAGAGGAAGCAGTCAAAGAGGGGGCTGAGGTGGTCGTCCTCCCAGAGTTAGCCAACACCGGCTATGTCTTCGAGACGCGGCGAGAGGCCTTCGGGCTCTCGGAGCCTGTCCCCGAGGGTCCGACGACCGAGGCCTGGGAGGAGACGGCGAAGGAGCATGGGATCTACATAGCAGCCGGCATAGCCGAGAGGGAGGGGCACAGCCTCTACAACACCGGGGTGCTCCTCGGCCCGGAGGGCTACCTGGGGAAGTACAGGAAGCTCCACCTCTGGTACAGGGAGAAGCTCTTCTTCGAGCCCGGGGACCTGGGGCTCCCCGTCTTCAACACCGAGATTGGGAGGCTCGCGATGATGATCTGCTACGACATGTGGTTCCCCGAGGTGGCACGGATCTACGCGGTCCAGGGGGTGGACCTCCTCCTCAACATCACGAACTGGGTGGCAGCAAGGGAGCCGAGGGGGGAGGAGAGGGTGACGATGGCGATCTGCATGGGCCAGTCCCACGTGAACTCCGTCTTCATGGCGGCCGCCGACAGGGTCGGAGTGGAGCGAGGGCAGGCCTTCCTCGGGCACAGCCTCATAACGGCCCCCACAGGGCTCCCCATCGCCGGCCCCGCCAGCAGGGACCGAGAGGAGATCATCATAGCCGAGTGCAACCTCTCAGAGGCCCGGAAGGCGAAGCGGAAGACGAGGCTCAACTTCACCATGCTGGATCGGAGGATCGACATCTACGACGTCCTCCTCGGGTACGAGGCCCTCCCCTTCCCCTGGTGAGGGAGAAGGACGCGTCGGGGAAAACCTTAGAGCGAAGGCTATAACCAACTTTATAGCACGGAAGGACCAAACTTTAAGCATGGTACGGTCGAGAAAGGGCCCGCCGTCACCTGAGGAGTTCCTCGGTTTCAAGGTGGGCGCTGATAGGAAGCTCGCCGACTGGCCGCAGATCGTCGGCTACTTCCGGGAGCTCGCCGCTGGCTCTGATAGGGTCGAGGTGGATGTCCTCGGGGAGACGACGGAGGGGAACCCCTTTATCAGGGTGATAATCTCCTCTCCCGAGAATCTATCAAGGCTTGAGGAGATCCGCGGTATCCAGATGAGAATCTGTAACCCCGTCGGTGTGACGCCTGAGGAGGAGGAACGCCTCATTTCAGAGGGGAAGGCCATCGTCCTCATCACTTGTAGTATCCACTCAACGGAAATCGCCGCCTCCCAGATGTCTCTTGAACTCGCGTATCGGCTTGCCACCGAGGAGACGCCTGAAGTGAGGGAGATCCTCGAGAATGTCATCCTCTTGCTCGTCCCCTCCCTCAACCCTGACGGCCACCAGATCGTCGTCGATTGGTACAGGAGGACGTTGGGAACGCCGGCCGAGGGGACGCCTCCGCCTTGGATGTACCATAAGTACGTTGGCCATGACAACAACCGCGATTGGTTCATGTTCACCCAGAGGGAGACCCGCCTCGCCGTCGGGGAGATCCACAACAGGTGGCACCCACAGATCGTCTACGACCTCCACCAGATGGGGAGGACGGGCCCGAGGCTCTTCGTCCCACCCTACATCGACCCCATAGACCCCAACGTGGACCCCATCCTCCAATCGGAGATCGCCTTCCTCGGCACCTGCATGCAGAACGAGCTCATCACAGAGGGAAAGAGGGGCGTCATAAGCCACTGCATCTACGACGCCTGGACCCCAGCGAGGGCATACCAGCACTACCATGGGGGAGTCCGGATCCTCTCCGAGGCGGCGAGCGTCGCCATAGCCACTCCGGTGGAGGTGAAGGCTTCGGAGATGAGAGGTGGTAGGGGGTACCATCCCCTGAAGCAGAGGTGGAACAACCCCTACCCATGGACCGGCGGCAGGTGGACGCTCCGGGACATCGTCGAATACGAACTCTCAGCCGCCTTCGCCCTACTGAGGAACGCCGCCCGCTATAAGGACCTCTGGCTCCGCGGCAGCCTGGAGATCTACAAGAGGGCGCTGAACCCCGAGGGCGGCCCCTACGCCTTCGTCTTCCCGCCCGCGCAGAAGGACCCTGACACCGCCGCGCTCCTCCTTAACACCCTGATCTTCGGCGACGTCCAGGTCCACGTGGCGAAGGAGTCCTTCGAGGCGGAGGGGGTGAGGTACCCCGAGGGCACCTACGTCATCCTCTTCGCCCAGCCCTATGGAAGGTTTGCGAAGACGCTGCTGGAGATCCAGGAGTACCCTGACCTGAGGGATGATCCCAGCGAGCCCCCTAAGCGCCCCTACGATATAACGGCTCACACCCTCCCCCTCATGATGCATGTGGAGGTCCACCAGATCGAGGAGAGGTTCGATGCGGAACTCGAGGCTGTGGAGAGGGTCACGCTCCCCGAGGGGGAGGTCATCGGCGAGGGAAAGCCCTACTATATCTTCACGCCCGAGTGGAACGCCTCCTTCAAGGCAGTGAACCGGCTCCTCCGGGAGGGTGTGGAGGTCTTCAGGACCTATGACTACCTCGAGGTCAGAGATGTGGCCTTCCCTCCCGGGGCCTTCCTGGTGGAGGGAGGGGAGGAAGCCCTCGCCTCTATGAGGGAGATGGCGAAGGACCTTGGACTGAGCATCTATGGGCTGGACGGCCAGCCGGAGGTCGCCTTTAGGGTCAGGACGCCCCGTGTAGGTCTCTACCGGGCCTGGTCCCCCTTGGCGGATGAGGGCTGGACGAGGTTCGTCCTCGAGAACTTCGGCTTCGCCTTCGATACTCTGACCCCACAGGAGATACGACAGGGAGACCTCTCAGATAGGTTTGACGTCCTCCTCTTCCCCGACTACCCAAGGGACCTCATCCTGAAGGGCTTGGCCGGCCTCCCGCGGTGGATGGAGATGGCCTCCCGCTACCCCACAGAGTACCGTATGGGTATAGGTAGGCAAGGCGTCGGAGAGGTCCTCAGGTTCCTTAGGGATGGCGGGACGCTCGTGACGGTGAACGGTGCCTGCGAATTCGCCATAAAGGACCTCTCAGCCCCTGCGGTCAACGCCGTCGAGGGAAAGCCTCCGGCGGAGTTCTACATCCCGGGCTCGATACTCCGCGTCCTCTTCGACACCACCCACCCCATCGGCTACGGCCTCGACAGGGAGGAGGCAGTTCTCTTCCTGAGGAGCCCCGCCTTCGACATCAAGCAGGGAGAGAGCGTCGCCGTCTACCCCGAGGCGAGCCCCCTACTGAGCGGCTGGGCCCTAGGCGAGGAGCTCCTCCTCGGGAAGACTGCGGTGGCAGAGCTCCCCATGGGCGACGGCACCGCGATCCTCATCGGGTTCCCGCCCATCTTCAGGAGCCAGGCCCACAGCACCTTCAAGGTCCTCTTCAACTCCCTCCTCTACGCAGCCGGCGAGGTCGTCTAAAGCAGAGTCCCCTCCTTTTTTCCTACAGATCCTATTGAAAAGGTTGGTTTTAATAGAAGGGCCCAAATTTGATGATTTGGGGCTTAGCTATGTTGGATCTGGAGTTCCGGGATCTCTCAATCGAGGACACTTGGTGGGTGGCGGAGTTCCTGAACGACGCAGAGGCGGCGAGGTACTGGGAGCCCTTCCCAAGAACCGAGCATGAGACCAGAGAGTGGATCAGATCCCGGCTCCGCTCGGGTGGGAGGCCCATCGTGGCTGAGCTTGACGGCGAACCCGTAGGACATGTGGGAGTGGATCCTGAAGCAGGTAGGTGCCGACATATCGCCGAGATCGGGATCTTCGTGAGGAGGAGGTACTGGGGGAGGAGGGTGGGGAGCGCGCTGATGAGGGAGGCCCTGAGGGTCGCCGAGCAGCTGGGATGCCGAAAGGTCGTGCTCAATACAACCGAAGGGAACGAGCGGGCGATGAGGCTGTATAGGAGATTCGGGTTCAAGATAGACGCCTACGAGACCGACAGCCTCTACATCGACGGTTCCTGGAGGAGGGAGTACTTCATGAGCCTCCAGCTCACACCCTGCGAGCCAAGAATCGACCAGGGACCGACGGCTCATCCATCGGGACCGAGGAGGGGCATCCGAAGAACCGACGCCAACATCCGTGTCAGGCAGTTAATGGACCGGGACTTGGACGAACTAAATAGGCTCCAGAACTGCCCTGAATCCATGAGATCCACCAGCAGGGTGCCGCCCGTAACGGCTGAGGAGACGAGACGGTGGTATGAAGGACTCAACGCCTATAGGGGAAGGTACTGCTTCGCCTGCTTCGAAGACGAGGCCCTGCTGGGATATCTCCAATTTAGGACGGGTCGCGGGGATTTCCCCTCCCCGAACCTCTGGGTCGAGGAGTTCGCAGTGGATATCCACCAGAGGCCCACAGAGGCGGCTGAGAGGCTGATCGCCGCGATTAAGGGTTTCAGAGAGAGATATGGATACCGCAGAATCTTCATCCGTATACCGCAGACGGCCTCAGCGATCATAGAAGTCCTGGAATCCCATGGTTTCAATAACACGGGGGCGATAGAAGGTTACTGCTTTATTGATGGACGTTACGTGGACCTGGGGTTCTACGAATATCCTCGACGTCTTGTCGTTCGCAAGTGGGAGAGCTAAAATCCACTATGCGACCCCCGGCAACCTTGGTTGACATTTGCAACATTTTAATCCTAAATTAACCCAAATATGTCATAAAATTCATATATGTGTTTCAAAAATCCAAGATGTAAATCGAGGTGGGATCATGGTAAGGGGTGGTTTGGAGGAGCGTCTCTGGAGTGTCCTTGTAATCGATCCGGAGAAGAGGCCTGGGAGATTTAATCCAACCTTTGAAAGGATCTGTGAGATATTGGAAGTAACGCTCCCTCGGGCTCTTGCGGGGGAGATCATCAAGGATATAGAGGAGGGGTGCAGGGAGATAGGGTCTCCTCCCTCCAATAGGGCTCCCATAGACGAGGGGCAGGGGAGGGTCGTGATGAAAGTGGTCATGGAGAGGCTTATGGAGGAGAACCACGTCGAATCCATAGAGAAGATCATCTCCCTCCTTGATTACTCCGAGATCTCCTCGAAGGAGGCGATCGAGATCCATGAAGAGCACAAGATACCCGTGTCTCACCTCGAGAAGGATATAATACCGGTCTACGGCGACGGCGTGTGGATCGTGGATATCAACGGCAAGCGCTACTTAGATCTGGACAGCAACTACTCGGCCGCCAACCTTGGATACTCCAATAGGGAACTCGCCCTAGGGCTATTTAACCAAGCGTCCCAGTTAGTCACGATGAAGGAGGATAGGGTCCAGGTCCCAAGGGCCCTCCTGATGAAGACGCTCATATCCATCATGCCAAAGGGCCTTGATCAGTTCTACTTCCAGAACTCCGGCGGGGAGGCCGTCGATAAGTGCCTTAAGTTCGCCAAGGCCTATACCCGTCAGACGGGGGTTGTCGCCATGTACGGCTGCTTCCATGGGAGGACCCATGGTGCCGTCGCCGTGACGAGCAACGAGAAATATAGGAAGCCCTTCGGCCTCGATAAGCTGGATTGGGTTCACTTCGTCCCCTTCAACGATCTGGAGGCCGTTGAGGAGAAGCTGCAGGAGGGCAAAGCCAAGATCGTCATCCTCGAACTTGTCCAGGGGGAGGAGGGCGGCATTAACCCGGCTCACCCGGACTACGCAAGGGGGCTGAGGAAGTTGTGTACGGAGTATGGGGCGCTGCTGATCGTGGATGAGGTCCAGACGGGCTTCGGCAGGGTAGCGATGAAGGAGGGGCAGTGGTGGGCCTCCGACTACTATGGGATCGTCCCCGACCTGATGGCGATAGGGAAGTCCTTCGGGGGCGGCTTCCCCGTCACCGCCGTCGTGACCAACAAGGAGATCGCGAGCGAGATGATGCCGGGGTACGACGGCTCGACCTTCGGGGGCAACCCCCTGGCGATGATCTCAGCGACCATCGCGATACAGCAGATGAAGAGGTTGAACATCACGAAGAACGTGGCAGAGCGGGGGAGGCAGCTCATGGAAGGGCTGAGGGAGATCAAGACCGATCTAATCAGGGAGGTCAGGGGGTTGGGGCTATTCATCGGCATCGTCTTCCCGACCAAGGGGCATGTCGTGAGATTTCAGGAGGAGCTGAAGAAGCTGGGCGTGAAGTCATCCCTGTCAACGAAGAACGTGGCGAGGTTCCTGCCCCCCCTCATAATCAGCGAGGAGGAGGTGGACTTCCTCTTAGACAAAGTTAAAAAGGCGCTTAAGAGGATGGAGGGCCCCTGAGAAGAGGAGACGAACAGGATAGACCGCCCCTCGAGAACCCTTTTAATATCTTCTTGGAGATCTCCGATCACAGAGGCCAGTAGAGGGGGATTTCCCTTCCTTAGGGGTAGTTGGATGCGGGTCAACGTCTTTGAGGTCCTCCATCGCAGGATAATTTGAGAGGGTTAAGTCTGGATATCTCATGCTCTCAAACAGGAAGCCTCCTCTTTGTGAAGGAGAATGAGCTATTCAAGAAGACCTACAACTTTATCGCGGATATTCCATACGATCATGTAAAGGGGTTCTCAGCAGAGGGCAGATATACCCTGAAGGTAAAGGTGGGAGAGAGAAGCTACAGTTTTATCTCCTAGATTAACGTCGCAGCGATCGAAAGGAGCCTGAGGGGCTAGGATTACCTCCCTTGTTAGTTCTTTGCCTGTGGAGCCTTTCGAGAATGAAGTCCCGGCTTCTCATTCCCCAAAATTGTTTTTCTATCTCTATTGAAGCCTGCATGAACCCAGCTGGTGATGGTCTGCCTCACCTTGTCGAACTTCCTGATCTTCCAAACTATGATCTCCTCAATCCTCTGTCGATCCTCAGCCTCTACCTTCGCTATGACGTCGTATACGCCGAAGAGGGAGTAGGCCTCCTTCACCTCCTCTATCCGCTTCAGGTTCTCGAGAACTTCCTTTCCTCCATCCATCTCCACATTTATGAGGACAAAGGCCATGGGCATGATCCTACCTCCAACGAGGTCCATCGAAAGAGTACTTAAAACTTACCCCTAATGGGTGCCCCTGACCTGCAGACCCCACTCTAATTTGCGATGAGAGGGCGATCTGGGGGGAAGTTTGTGATGAGAGGACGCGTATTTCGTCTTTTCATAGGAGGGGATACGCGTCTCAATCTTCTCCGTTGATCATCCAGAAAGCTATATACATCCTCCCCTCCAAGGATCATCGACGCATTTAGGTGGTTGATTTGGGTCTCCACATCGCTATAATTGGGACGGGTAGAGTGGGTCGGCCCACGGCCTACTCCATCCTCCAGGAGGGCTTGGCGGATGAGCTCTCCCTTGTTGATGTGAAGCCCGGGCTGGCGTGGGCCTTCGGAGAGGAGTTGAGGCACGCCGCCGCCAGCCTGAGGTACGACGTTGAGATAAATGCCTATGAGAGAGACGAAGACCTGTCCGGCGCGGATCTCATCGTCGTCACCGCGGGTATCCCACGGACGCCGGGCGTCAAGATGAGCAGGAGGGATCTCGCGGCGAAGAATGCCGAGATCATAAGGTATATAGCCGAGGTCGTCCCCCCACGGAACCCCGGGGCCCGTTTCGTCATCGTCACGAATCCCGTCGACGCCATGGCCACGCTCTTCAGGCATTACTCTAAGGCCGACTTTGTCATCAGCACGGGGAACCACGCCGAGACGATAAGGTTCAGGTCCAAGCTCGCCCGCGACCTGCGCGTTGGGGTCTCCAAGATCGAGGGCTTCGTCGGCGGCGAGCATGGGGCTGCCGCCACGGTCCTCTGGTCTACGGTGAGGGTCTCAGGCCTCAGGCCCGAGGAGTATGCCTCCTCTAAGGGGTTGGAACTGGACCGGGAGGGGGTCGAGGAGTATGTGAAGACGATCTCGAAGAGGGTGGTCGATATCATCGGGGGCACTGAGTACGGCCCGGCGGCGGCCTTCAGGGACATAGTGCGGGCCATAGCCCTGAACAGGGACGAGGTCCTGAGCATAGCGGCCCCCGTGAGGTTGGAGGGTGTTCCTGAGGTCGTTAACGTGAGCATCCCCACGAGGCTCGGGATGACAATAGGTCCGAACTTCCTCGGCGAACTCACGGAGGAGGAGAGGAGCAGGATAGTCGCCGCGGGGAAGGCGATCTACTCGACCTATGAGATGAGCCTCAGGGCCGTAGAGTGACGGGAGAGGTCCCAAAGGTCTCCCTGACGAGTTTTGCTATCTCCCTCAGGGCGTTCTCCACCCCGTCGAGCCTGCCTTTCTCCCCGAGCCTCCTCAGGTTCATGGCGTAGGTCTTGGCGGTCAGTATTTCCTCCACTGTCTGGAGGAGCACATCCAGCGTCAGTTCCTCCTGTTCGATGACCTCCGCGACGCCGAGTTCCCTGGCCCGACGGGCGTTGCTGTACTGCTCGGTATGCCCGGGCGTGGGTATGAGGATCTGGGGCTTCCCGAAGGAGATGGACTGCATGATCGTCCCGTGACCTGCCCTCGAGACCACGATGTCGCAGGCCTTGAGGTAGTCGAACCTCTCTGGGATCCAAGGTATGATCGTCAGGTTCCCCTTTCTCATCGGTGTCGACCCCCCGTTCACCTCTCCCAAGGACATGACGATGCGGTACTTCTCCGGGAACTCCTCGAAGAGCCTCATCAGAATCGCTATGAGGGGGAGCCTCTCCTCCCTCGGGCCGCTGATGGGCGCGAAGAGTAGGTACTCGTCCTCCCCCACGCCGAGCTCTCTCCTCACCCGCTTCCAGCCGTTGACCTCGCTGGGCTTCACGGGTAGGATCGTCCCGATGAACCTGACCAACCTGGCTATGTGCCTTGGTATCCTGAGGTTCCCCAGGGAGATGGTGTGCGGCGGCGGGAAGTCTGGTATCAGGATGCGGTCGCTGAGGCCCCATCCCTCCCCTATGAGGGTGAGGACCCCTCCATCCGCTATCTTCGAGAGGTTGAAGAAACGCCTCCTCCTGGGTATGATGGGCTGGAACTGGTTGAGGATGAGTACCGTGGGTACATCCAGCAACCTCGCGGCGAGGATGGAGGAGAGACGGGAGTCCGAGACGACGATGTCAGGCCTGAAGGCCCTCATGTTCTCTATCTCGGCGTTCACCTGCCTGAGGAACCGGGGGATCGCGACCGGCGTCTGGATCGAGGTCCTCTTCAGATCCACCTCTCCCATCCCATTGACCGAGAAGCCTATCGAGGGGCTCTCCACGAGGGGGAGGCCGACCTTCTTGACGTACTCGGCCCCCTCGCGGTAGGTGGAGAAGAGGATCGTCGCCCCCCTCCTCAGGAGCTCCTCCGCGATGGGATGGCAGCGCCCCACGTGGCCGAAGCCTATGCCACAGGGGCTGAAGTAGACCCTGACGCCCTCAAATCCCCCCGACAAGGCCCATCCCAACTACCCTGAGGGTAACCTCCTCCTCTCGACCTCTCCCCCAGGCTCCCTCTCCTCGAAGATGATGGCCTGGAACCTTGAGATCCTCGTCCCCTTCATCAGCCAAGCGTCCGGTGGGAGCCAGGCCTTGAGGCAGCACTGGGTGAGGAACTCCTCCGCGTCCCAGCCCCACTCCACCGGGACCTGTGGGAGGAGGAGGCCGCTCCTGGAGCCTCTCTCCACGATGAGGCCGTCGACCCCGACCCGGATCACCTTGGGGTAGTCCCTCGGATCCTCAACCCTTATGACCTCAGGGGGCGTCAGGACGCTCACCTCCACCACCACCTCCCCCAGCTCCCCCAGCGAGAGGGGTGGGAAACGGGGGTCCTCGACGGCGGCGCTGATCGCCGAGGCAACCACAGCCTCGGCCAGGGGCTTGATGGGGTAGGGGAAGCCGATGCATCCCCTCAGCTCCCTATGGGAGTCAGTGACCTTGTTGAGGGTGGTGAAGACGCCGCAGGGCCTCCTCAGCTTCTCAGGGGCGTCCCTGGGCTCAATTATCCTCCGGGACCTCAGGTAGGTCTCTATCGCCCTACGGGCAAGCCTTACGAGGTATACCCCCTCGTCCAGCGAGAGATCGAAGCTCATTCACCCCTCCCCTTAAAGACTCTCTAAGGGGGAAGCCTTTATCACCTTTTTGGCCCTTCCCCTCCACCTATACCATGGATAAAGTCTCGGTCTATTAAGGAGGAGTCCCTACCATCCCTTCAATCGACTTAGGCGCTTCTCTAAGAAGCCTCATAACCCTTTGAAGGGGCTGTCCTTCTCTTCCGCAGTAGGTCGCGGACCTCCTCCAGCGTCTCCTCGATGTTCCTCCAGTGGGACCCCCTCCAATAGACCTTGCCGCACCCTTGGCAGATCCAGAAGTCCTCATAGGCCTTGTAGGTGCCCGGGGGGACCTTGCCCCTCACCTCCTCCTTCGAAACAGGCCTTAAGGGGGCGTCACACCTGGGGCACCTCGACTCCCTCGGGTTCACCTCATATTCTATGTTGAGGTGCTCAGCGATCTCCGCGAGTTTCTCAGCCTCTGCCCGCCCCTCTACAAGCAGGCTCCTTACGCCCCTCCTCCTCGCCCTCCTGTGGAGGTCGATGTCCCTGGTGAGGAGGATCCGCCCCTCCCTGAGGGCCGCCTCGATGAGCTCCTCGTCCGAGACTGCTCGCCTGTACTCGGCGTCGAAGCCGAAGATCCTCAGCCACCGGGCCAGTTTCCCCAGCATCCCGTCCAAGAGGAACTTTGGGCGGCTCAACTCAGCAACCTTCCACACCCGGGCTCCGCCACGATCTCTCCCCCCTCCATGACGAGGGTCCCTGCGACGAAGGTCTTCACCGGACGGCCGACGACCTCCGTCCCATCGAAGGGGGAGTACTTCGCCTTCGACTTGAACTTGGAGGAGTCTATCACCCACCGCTCTCGTAGGTCCACGAGGACCACGTCCCCGTCGAAGCCCTCCCCCAGGGAGCCCTTTCCCCGGAGGTGGAAGAGCTCGGCAGGCCGAGAGGAGAGGAGGCGGGTGAGGTCCCAGAGGCTCAACTCCCCCCTGTTCACCCTGTCCAAGAGGAGGGGAAGCGTCGTCTCGAGGCCTGGGATACCGGGCCTCACGTCCCAGAGGCTCTCTGCCTCCTTCTCCTCGAGGGCGTGGGGAGCGTGGTCGTCTGCTATTATATCTATCAGACCCCCCTTCACCATCTTCCACAGGTCCCCGGCGATCTTCGGGGACCTGAGGGGTGGGGACATGATCGCGATGCCCCCAAGCCTTGAGACGGCCTCCTCCGTGAGGAAGAGGTGGTGGGGCGTGACCTCACAGGTGACCCTGAGGCCTCTCCTCTTGGCCTCCGCGATCGCCCTCACGGCCTCGGCGGTGCTCACGTGGCAGAAGTGGAGCCTCGGCCTCGACCCCTCCGCTATTCTAAGGACCCTGTGGACAGCTGAGACCTCCACCTCCGGGGGGTGGAGGCGGAGGAAGTCCTCAGGCCTGTCGGCTCCCTTAGCCCTCAGCTCCCTCTCCCTCTCCATCAGGGCGAGGTGGTCCTCGGCGTGGACGGCGACGAGGCGGTCATGGGTCGCGGCGAGACGGAGGGCGGAGGAGAGGACGTCGTCATCATCGAAGTTGAGCCTGCTCCAGGGGTCTGAGAGGTTGATCTTGAATCCGACGATCGGCGACTCGGCCAGCCTCTCCGTTTCCTCCTGCTCCTCAGGGAAGCAGGCGTAGAAGCCGACGTTCACGAGGACCCTCCCTCTCGCTGCCCTCCTCCTCATCTCCAGGTGCTTGAGGCTGTCGGTCTTCGGGTCGCTGTTGGGCATATCCAAGACCGTGGTAAAGCCGCCGCAGGCCGCCGCGGAGGTCCCCGTGAGGAAGTCCTCCTTATAGGAGAGCCTCAGGTCGCGTAGGTGGACATGGGCGTCGATCATCCCGGGGAGCGCCACCAGCCCCTCTCCGTCGATTCTCTCAGAGGAGGCCGGCAGGTTGACCTCCTTCCCCACCTTCACGATCCTCCCATCATCGACGGAGATGCCCCCCTCCACCAGAAGGCCGCCCTGTAGCATCTTCACATCTACGATGTTCAGGTCAACGACCAAACTCCTTCACCGTACCATTTAAGAAAGGAGTTGAGAAACACTTAAGGGCTTTCAAGGCTGGGAGGTGCTGCCTACCGTTCCTCCTCCTTCTCGAGGCGACATTCCTCGCAGAGGAACTCCCCTTCGAACTCCTTCAGGTTATCGGACCATTCTCCGCATCTATCACAGTATCCAGCGATGGAAGGCGTCTCAGCCGGCTCCTCGTTCGGTTCCATCCTCGCCTTCTCCTGGAGGATCTCGAAGAGCTCCGGCGTCACGCCCAGGATGTCCCTACTGGAGACGATCCCCACGAGCTCCCCCTTATAGACGACGCCGAGCCTCCTTATCCTATACCTACTCATGATCTTGGCGGCGTCGACGATCTTCACCTCAGGGTCCACGGTCCTGAGGGGGGTGGACATCACCTCCCCAACCCTGATCTCCATGGGGTTGAGAGCCTTTGAGACTACCCTCCTCACGATGTCGCGCTCCGTCAGGATGCCGACGGGCTTCCCTCCATCCCCCGTGACGATGACGGCGCCCACATCCCCCCTCTCCATCACCCTCGCCGCCTCGACGACGGTCTGACCCTTGCTCACCGTCAGAACGGGGCTGGACATGATCTCCCTGACCACCATCTTAGGGGTCAGCTCGAGTCCCAAGATCCCACCTCCCGCTTATTAGAATGGGTGAGAGAGGAGATAAATAATAAGGTTTTCCTCCCATCGGGGACGGATCAACATAAAGTAGTTCTGGGTGAAACATTTAAAAGGATCAGAAGGCTATCCTAAGATTACAACCCTCCCTAAACCATGGGGAGATGTTTTATGGATGAGGAAAGGACTGAGGGGATGGGCTACCACCTGGAGGGTATCGCCTTCGGCCTCGCAGATGGCATCATCTGCTGCCTGGGGCTGATCATAGGCTTTGCGGAGGCGACGAATGATACCTACATGGTGATAGTCGCCGGCGTGATCGGCGGGATCGCGAACGCCTTCGGGAACTCCATCGGGTTCTACATGTCCCAATCAGCGGAGAGGGGCCTCCAGATCCACGGGATCGAGAAGTACAGGGTCCAGACGAGGGTGCACTCGAAGAGGGAGATCGTGGTCAACAGCTTCCTGGCCTTCGCGTTCTCGATAATCGCCGTGCTCGCCCTCCTCCTCCCCTTCGCCTTCCTCGACATGGCCCACTCCACGACCATCACCTTCCTCCTCGGGACCCTACTATCCTTCTCCCTCGGAGGCTATGTGGGGAAGATCAGCAGTGAGGGACAGTTCAAGACGGGATTGAAGTACGCCCTCTTAGCCGTTGCAGGGGCGGCCATCTCCCACCTAATGGGAGACGTGCTTAAGGCCCTTTTATCCTAAGATAAACCTCATGCCATCACAGGTAAGGGATCTTAATCTTTGAAGGGGATTTTAGTAGTCCGTCGGCATCAAAAAACTTATTATGAATAAGCTCCCCCTTCTGAGGAGAAGTTAGAGAGTAGTGGTAGGGGTTCATGAAGGCAGGAAAGCAGCTCTTAGACGCATCATCGAGGTTCTCCAAGCGTCTCTTCAAGAAGATCTTGAGCCTGGCGGTGAGCTTCAACTCCCTCATGGCCGCGGCCTCTGCGGGGAGGAACCTCCTTGACTTCTATCTATGTGGGGGTGGTTGGAGGCCCTACTCTCCTTATCTCCTGGATGGGAACCTCCTCTGGGCGGCGGTCCTCTCATCCCTGGTGAATATCCGCTCTTCGGTGAAGATCGGGAAGGTGAGGATTAAGCGGATCCTCTTCCACCACTATGTCTGGGGCCTCATCGTCCTCATCCTCTCGTCCCTCCTCCTCGTCTGGCACTACTCCCTCTCCCCCCTCCAGCTCTTCACGGAGGTCTACTTCACGGGGGATTACAGGATCTTCGTCTTCGCCTTCCTCATCATGGGGGGCATAACCCTCATCCTGGACGACCTACAGGACATCAGGCCCTTAAACGGTCTCCTCACGCGTCTCTCCATCAACCCGAAAAATCATGTAAGGGCTCTGCGTGTAGCCAAGTACCTCTTCCACACCCTGTCCATCTACATCTCCCTCTCCATACTCCTCTGGCTCCTGGACCACCCATGGCGGTTGGACCCCTCATGGGTCGTCTACATCGGCAGTCTCTTCATCAACGGCCTCCTGGGCTTCGTGATCTCAAGGGAGCCAGCCGTTTGACATAGATGGCCTTGGAAGGGCTGATATCCTCTTTAGGAGCGACCACCTTCACCGGAGACCCGAGTTCTCTTCTTCAACTCCCTCAGAAGGGGAATCTTCCTCAACCTCTCCTCAGATATCCTATCCCAGATGACGCCCTCTGGTCTGAACCGCGGTCCCACGGCTCTTAACAGTTGGGTCGGCGTCGCTATGATGTCCACGGTGAAGTCGAATTCCTCCCTTGGGGCCTCTGCCACGATCTGGAGGTCATGGACCGTCGTCGCAATCGGCGTCTCCTCCTGGACGACGCCTACTTCACGGAGGATCGCGTACTCGAGCTCGCTGTAGCCCCCGCCCTTACCTATCCTCAGACCTTTCACTGTGACCGCGACGGAGCCGCAGACGATGAGGTCGACGGGAGGTAAATCTTCAAGGCTGAGGGGGACTCCAAGTTGGAAGGCGCCTCTGATCGTGGATGCTTTCCTGTACAAAGAACGGGGGATCCTCTTAGGGTCGAGGAGGAGGAACCCCTCTCTTAGGCGGGGTGTGGGCATGATCAGGCTCTTACCCGCCTCGAGGACAAGCCTCCTCACAGGGCTCTGCGGCGCGTCGGGGTTCACCTTCACGACTTGCGATCTCAGGAACTCCTCGGTGGTCGCGAGCCTTCGGGCCGCCCTCTCCGCCCCCTGGAAGTTTGGTATCCTGCCGAAGACGGGCCTTGGAAATCTGGAGACCCCCTCCTTCTCCAAACTACGCCAGACCTCCTCCCTTATCCTCTGCTTCTCAAGGCCTATATCAGATGTCACAAGACCACGGTCCTTGATCCCATTCAAAAAGGTCTTATCTCCGCTTCGATATCGTATCAACTAAGTTCTCTTCCGGGCGAGGTCTCTACAAAATGTTCCCTCAGTGTCGTGCATAGCTTACAGAGGCTCCTCGAGATCTCCTCAGGTGATTTCTCCCCGATGGCTATCTGCCGGGCCGTCTCCCTCGCGAATTCCCGGAGAGCCGGATTACGCTCGAGCTCCTCCAGCGCCCTCTTCCCCCGCTTGGAGTGTAGGTAGTGACTTATGGAGGCCTGGGTGATCCCGAGGCCCTCCGCGGCCTTGGTCTGGGAGAAGTTATGCCTCGTAACGAGTTCCCTCGCCACCAGTGCCCTGAAGGCAGGGAGCAGGTACCTGACGGCGAACTCGCATGGCGTCCTCAATTCGGTCGCTTATATCATCGTTATAACTCCTTAAAATCGGTTTCCTTTCCCCCTTCCGGGGTGAGGTCCTCCTTGAGACTTTCGTCAAGGATCTTTTACGCTTACCTCAAATTTACTCAATCTACAACCGAAGAAAGTCGCTTTATATCCTCTGGAGCCGGGGGAGGGACTTGAACCCCCGTGGAAGCGGTCTGCAGCCGCTCGCCTGTGCCACTCGGCCACCCCGGCACCACAACATTCATCCCCGTCAGACCTTTATAAGTCGTATCATAGGGGCAAGATTTACCCCGATACTCTGTAATACTTCCTCCTCAAGTCGTCCAGGCTCCGTCTCTCCTCGAGGAAACCCTCCTCCCTGAGGATCCTCAACGCGTGTTTGATCGTCCTCCTGGAAAGGTTCGTCTCCTCCGCGATCTCCCCCTGCGTCATCCAGCCATTTGCCATTAGAACCTTGAGCACGAACTTCGCCGCTGGCGTGAGCCTACCCTTCGAGGCAAAGGCGATCCCCCATGAGGAACACCAACATTATAACGAGGTTATACACTTATAAGGATTGTCTTCACCCCTTCGTCAAGATCATCACCTCTCGAGAAAAATATTAAAAGCCTGAGGGGGTCTCCTTCAATTGGTGGATTCTGATGTCCGAAGGCTCGAGATATAGGGAGGGGTTTGTAACCGTCGATGGGTACAGGATGCATTACTTGGAGTGGGGGGAGTCGGGCCCTCAGATCGTCGCCCTCCACAGCATGGGGATGGACGCCCACGGGCTCGACCTCTTCTCGGAGTCCATGTCCAGGGATTATCGAATACTGGCCATAGACCTCTTGGCCCACGGCGACAGCGACACGCCAAGGGGACCCATCGGGTTGGAGGAGCATACCGAGATCGTCCGTGGCGTCGCCCTCGAGAGGGGGTTCAGAAAGATCACCTTAGTGGGGCACTCCATCGGGGGGATGATCTCGATGGTCTACGCGGCCAAACACCCGGAGGAAGTGGAGAAGGTCGTCCTCGTGGACATCGCCCCCTTCGACATCTCCGCCCTCCCCAGAAGGAGGAGGATGCCACCACCGCCCCCCGAGTTCTTTGAGAGGGAGGAGGCCCTGAAGTACTTCAGGGAGAGGTACCCGAGGTTCACAGAGGAGGCCCTAAAGAACAGGATGAAGTACGCCCTCCAACGCGGTCCAGATGGACGACTACGGCTGAAGTCGAGCCCTGAGCGCACCGCGTCCCTGAGGGGGGCACTCGCCATCGATCTCTGGCCCTTCATCGAGAAGATCCGCGCCCCCACGCTCCTCATCCGTGGATCAGAGAGCCAACTTATCACCGACGGGGCGGTGAAGAGGATGCGCGAGTTGCTCAAGGACTTCCAGGTCGTGGTGATAGAGGGCGCGACCCATATGGTCCCCCAGGACCGGCCTGAGGAGTTCGAGAGGGCCGTGAGGAATTTCCTCGAGGGAAAGACGTAGTCCCCTTCTTTTATTTAGAAGCGTGGACGGGGAAGAGAATTCTTAAATCCCTTCCTCTGGATATTCAGTGGGGTTCAGGTATGAACTATAAGAGATATCTTCTGGAGGTTGGGGCGGGCATCGACCTCCATGGGGAGGACGACACCAAGGCGGCTCAGAGGGCCGTGAGGAACGCGATAAATTGGCAGAGCATGGTCGGACTGAGCCAGCTCTTCAAGTTCGAGAGTTGGAAGGAGCTGAGCGACGCCCTCTTGGTGGATGTGACGATCGCGACGCCGCACCCGGAGAAGGTGGATAAGGAGAAGGTCCTCAGCGTCCTTCCCATAGGGAAGAAGCAGATCACCGTCGTGAAGGGTGGACTCAGATTTCCAACGCCTGAGACCAGCGAACTCAGCAGGACCCACGGAGTCGTCGTCGCCGTGGCCGCGATCGTCGTCCTCATAGACTTGGACAAGGTGGAGAGGGTATAGCCGTCAAACCTCTACTATTTTTCGATATTCAAGATTAAATCATTGATTAGATGGCTCAGGGAGAGAAGATGTTGATCTCACTCGACGAGATCCTCAGACATCCAGACCATAGGAGGTTCTCCTTTATACTCTGCTACCCCCATCCCATGGACTCCGAGGTCTCCTCCAGGATCCGGGAGCTCCAGTCCCTGGGGGTCGAGGCCCTCGTATTCAGGGGGAGGGCGAACCTACATGGAGTCCCCGTCCTGGGTAAGGGCCATGTCGGGGTGGTGGTGGTAGCCCTCCGTGGAGGTCGAGAATGCGCCCTGAAGATCAGGAGGGTGGACGCGGATAGGGGGAGCATGAGGAAGGAGGTGGAGATGCTGAGGGGGGCGAACAGGGTCTCCGTGGGTCCGAGGCTCCTCGGATACACTGATAACTTCATACTCATGGAGCTGGTGGAAGGAAAGAACCTAAGGGAGTGGCTAAGGGAGGCGCAGGGGGAGGGGGTACGGTGGACCCTAAGGGGGCTCTTGGAGAGGTGTAGGAGGCTGGACGTGGCGGGGATAGACCACGGGGAGCTCAGCAGGGCCCATAGACACGTCATCATCACACCCCCCGGGGAGGCCCGGATCATCGACTTCGAAACGGCCAGCACCTCAAGGCGCGTCTCCAACGTCACCTCCATCGCCCACTACCTCTTCTTCCACAGGGAGAACTCCCAGATCCTCCAGAGGATACTCGGCCAGATGGACCTCCAAGTGCTCCGGTCCAAGCTGAAGGAATATAAGAAGGAATTGACGGACGAGAGGTTCAGGGAGATCCTCACCCTCACCTATTTATTGAATGGTAAATGATAAGGTGGGAATAAACTTAAGAAACATAGATAGAATACCGATACTCGTTGACATCCACATCGTTAAAGCACCTTTACTACAGGACGCTTAACCGGTAAGTATGCTAAGAACAATATTCTGATGTAGACACCAAGATAGATAAATCTTGGGAAAAAGCTAGAATTGGTCAATCATCCCCAAATTAAATACCATCTCCAGTTGGATGAACCATCATGTTATTTAGCCTTTTTAAGCCTCCAGTGGAAAAAAGTTGAACATGCATGGATAAAATATATATAAGTATCTTTTTTCTATTATTAATTATGCCAAACGGATTCATGAATAAAATTCTAAAAGTCGATCTGACGACGAAATCTATAAAGACTGAACCTGTAGATCTTGAAGTTTCAAAGAAGTATTTGGGTGGCAAGGGATACGCAATCTACCTCCTCTATCAATATATCAAGGAGTATGAGGCTAAGGGTATATCACCTAAGGACATCGATCCCTTGGGCCCGGAGAATGTTTTGATCTTCGCAACCGGTCCGGCTACCGGAGTGGCTGGATTCCCATCACCCGGCAGGCATCACATAATGACGCTTAAAGCACCGCTGACCGGATCGATAGGGAGTGGGAACTCCGGAGGGGAGTGGGGGATTTACCTGAAGTTCTCAGGTTTCGATATGATCGTTATAGAGGGTGCATCAGAAGAGCCCGTATACCTCTCCATAGTAGATGGCAATGCCGAGATTAGGGATGCAAAGGATCTGTGGGGCAAGAATACTTTCGATACCTCGAGGATACTGCAAAAGAGGATCGGTAGGAAGAACACTCGTGTTGCATGTATCGGACCCGCTGGAGAAAATCTAGTTTACATGGCCAGCATAATAAACGACAAGCATAGATCCGGAGGAAGGGGGGGCCTAGGGGCCGTAATGGGTTCTAAGAAGCTGAAGGCCATAGTTGTCTCAGGAAGTGAAAAGGTCAAAATAGCTGATCCGGAGAATTTCAAGGAGGTTTCGAAGAAGGTCATAGAAAAGATGAGGAAGAATCCCGTAACGGCTCAAAGCCTGCCCTCTTATGGGACGGCGGTCCTTGTTAAGGTAATAAACAACGCTGGGATTCTCCCTTATAAAAACTGGAATACAGGAGTTAACCCAGACGCTGATACCATAAGTGGGGAAACCATGGCCGAAAAGTATCTGATAAAGAGAAAGCCATGCTGGGGCTGCATAATCGGGTGCGGTAGAGTTACCAAGGTGGAATCCGGTCCTTACCAGATTTTGTACAGCGAGGGTCCGGAATATGAGAGCATCTGGTCGCTCGGTAGCTCGACTGCGGTTGGAAACATTGAAGCGATAATCAAGGCCAACCACTACTGTGACGAGCTTGGCATGGATACGATAAGCATGGGGTCGACCATAGCGGCGGCTATGGAGCTGAACGAGAAGGGATACATACCTGAGGAGGATCTACAGGGGTTGGATCTGAGATTCGGGAACGCATCGGCCATGGTAGAGGCGGTCTGGCGTACTGCATACAAAGTCGGATTCGGGAAATACCTAGCCTTGGGGTCTAAAAGGCTTTGTGAGATCTATGGCCACCCGGAATTTTCGATGAGCGTTAAAGGACTCGAAATGCCCGCATATGATCCTAGGGGTGCGAAAGGAATCGGGCTTGGATACGCCACATCGAACAGAGGCGGTTGCCACGTCACCGCCTATACGATATCCCCAGAGATACTGGGGATACCGGAAAAGATAGATCCCCTTACGCCTGAAGGAAAGGCCAAGTGGGTCATAACCTTCCAAGACTTCACCGATGTCGTAAACTCAGCAGTTAACTGCCTATTCGACACCTTTGCACTAGGGATCGAGGACTATGCAGAACTCCTGTCCAAGGTTACAGGATGGAATTTGACCGCTGATCAATTGATGAAAATAGGGGAGCGCATATACAACCTTGAAAGGGTGATCATAAACAAATACGGGTTCGATGGAAGCCATGACACCCTACCGAAGAGGCTACTGACCGATCCCATGCCGGAGGGCCCCGCAAAAGGGCAAGTGGTCGAACTCGATAAGATGAAGAAGGAATACTACGAACTGCGTGGATGGATCGATGGTAAGCCGACCCCTCAGAAGTTAAAGGAACTCGGAATAGAACTATAAAAACCCTCCCTTTATTTTTGGATACTGCCTAATATCTATAGATTGATTACCTTTTTCCTATTCTTGATCTTATTTTTTAGGTGCACGGAATATTAAATCTACGATATAACGATTGATCCATAGATTCCTTAAAACCACTCAGCATCTTAAACTATTCAAATAACATTTAAATCATCTTTATATAGAACCTTCACTCGCCCTAAAAAGGAAAATAACTTAAAAGGTTATCTATGATATAAAAGAAGGATAAAAAGAGAAGGTATCTTATTTGGAAGTCTTCCTAACAGAAAAGGCCTTCGTAGGCCTCATCTTATCTGCGATAGAGGTCTACAAGAATGAATGCCTTGGGGCTCTCCTTGGCTATAACCTCCGAAACAAGATCGTAGTAGAATACGCCATACCGTACCAATCAGCAAAGAGGAAATATACCGAAGTCGAACCTAACTGGAGGAGAGAATCAAAAATCCAAGAACTCATCCCCCTCCTCACACCACTCCAACACCTCGGATACTTTCACTCCCACACCCAATGGGGAGATACCAAAGCCCTATCCGCACTTAGTCAAGTAGACAGAGAAACAATCGAACCAGCCCAGATAGAGATCGTAATAGCCGTTAACGATTCAAAGAGAAGAATAAAATGGGAAACCACAGGAAAAGAACTCTACGGAACAATAAGAAACCATAAGATACGGATGGCATGTTAGTACAAACGCTCCTTGCTTCTATCTCTTTAACAGTCATCGAAAATGTAAAATAGATGCAGAATCCGACAGCATCGCTTATCGTTAGGACTTGGGCCACACCAAGATCGAGACAACGATGATCTACACGAAGCTTATAAAACCGGCGAGCGAAGAATATATATGCCGAGTCGCTAAAACAGTCGAGAAGGCTGCGGAGCTGATAGAGGCGGGATTCGAGTACGTATGCGACGTGGGGAACGTCAAACTCTTCCGCAAAAGGAAGACG
>PIYN01000041.1 GCA_003601775.1 Candidatus Bathyarchaeota archaeon | reverse complement strand
CCTCAGGTTCACCGGCTCCCTCGAGATCCCAGGCCCCCTCCCAGAGCCTGAGGTGAGGAGGACCCTCGAGGGTATCCTGAGGAAGAACAGGGAGTTCGTCTGCCCCCCCTTCCTTGGAGGAGGCGTCTGGCCCCACTACGTCCCCGCCGTGGTGGATGAGATCGTCCATAGGGCGGAGTTCCTCACCTCCTATACGCCGTATCAGCCCGAGATCAGCCAGGGGATGCTCCAAGCCCTCTTCGAGTACCAGAGCCTCATCTGCGAACTCGTGGGGCTCGACGCGGCGAACTCCTCCATGTACGACTGGGCCACCGCCCTCGGCGAGGCCGCGAGGATGGCGAGTAGACTGACCCGGAGGAATGAGTTCCTCGTCCCCGCCTTGATGCACCCGGAGAGGCTGCAGGTGTTGAGGTCCTACGCCGAGCCGGCTGGGATCAGGGTCGTCAAGGTGGGATACGACCATGAGACGGGGCAGATGGACCTCGAGGACCTGGCTGGGAAGGTGTCGCGGGAGACGGCGGGCGTCTACGTCGAGAACCCCTCCTACCTCGGCTTCGTGGAGGAGAAGGTTGAGGAGATCGCGGAGATGATCCATGAGCGGGGAGGCCTCTTCGTCGTGGGAGTGGACCCCATCTCTCTGGGGCTGCTCCGCCCGCCCGGGGACTATGGGGCTGATATCGTCGTGGGGGAGGGGCAGCCCCTCGGGAACCATATGAACTATGGGGGACCCCTGCTGGGCATCTTCGCATGTAGGGGGGACCTCAGGATAGTGAGGCAGATGCCCGGGAGGGTCGTCGGCCTCACGAGGACCCTTGAGGGAGGGAGGAGGGGCTTCTGCATCACCCTCCAGACCCGTGAGCAGCACATCCGCAGGGAGAGGGCGACCTCCAACATCTGCACGAACGAGGCCCTCTGCGCCGTCGCCGCCGCCGTCTACCTCTCCCTCCTCGGCTCCGAGGGGATCAGGGACCTATGTAAGTTGATCGTCTCCCGCTCCCACTACGCCATGAGACGGCTCTCCAAGCTCCCAGGCGTTAGGGTCCCACTCTTCAACTCCTTCCACTTCAAGGAGTTCACCCTCCGCTTAGAGGGTTTGAGCTACCGGGAGGTCCATGAGGGCCTCCTCCAGAGGGGGATCCATGGGGGGAAGTACCTCGGAGGGGAGTTCCCCGAGCTGGGGGAGACGGCCCTCTTCTGCGTGACGGAGGTCCACTCCAAGGGGGATATCGATAGGCTCGTGGAGGCGATGGGGGAGGTGGTCGGATGAGGTCGGGGGTCTTCAGGCAGGCGCGGTGGGGGGAGCCCCTCATCTTCGAGCTGAGCAGGGAGGGGAGGGTGGGGAGCACTGTTCCAGGGGTGGAGGAGGGGATCAGGGATATCGTCGGGGAGGCTGAGAGCCTCGTCCCAGCCTCCCTCTTGAGGAGAGAGGCGCCTCCGCTCCCAAGGGTCTCAGAGGTCGAGGTCCTGAGGCACTTCATCCACCTCTCGCAGATGAACTACGGGGTGAACTCGGGGCGCTTCTACCCCCTGGGCAGCTGCACCATGAAGTACAACCCCGTCGTCAACGAGGTCGTCGCCTCAGACCCCAGGCTCCTCTCAGCCCACCCCTACCAGGACGTCTCCACGGTCCAGGGGATACTCGAGGTCCTCTACAGGCTGAAGGTCTGGCTGATGGAGCTGACTGGGATGGACGATATGAGCCTCCAGCCCGCCGCCGGGGCACACGGCGAGTTCCTGGGGAACCTCATCGTCCGGGCCTACCACGCGTCCAGGGGGGAGTTAGAGAAGAGGAGGGAGATGATCGTCCCCGACTCGGCCCATGGGACGAACCCTGCCAGTGCCAGGATGGCGGGCTTCGACGTCGTCACCATACCCTCGGGAGAAGACGGCTGCGTCGACCTCGAGGCCCTGGAGGAGGCGGTCTCGGACCGGACGGCGGGGCTGATGTTGACGAACCCCAACACCCTCGGCATCTTCGAGTCCAATATCAAGGAGATCTCCGAGATCGTCCACGGGGCCGGCGGCCTCCTCTACTACGACGGCGCGAACTTCAACGCCATCCTCGGGAAGTGCAGGCCAGGAGATATGGGCTTCGACATCGTCCACCTCAACCTCCACAAGACCTTCTCGACACCCCACGGCGGTGGCGGGCCTGGCTCCGGGCCCGTGGGGGTGAAGGATTTCCTGGCGGACTTCCTCCCCGTCCCCGTCGTCGCCTATGACGGGGAGCGCTACTACCTTGATTACGACCGTCCACATACCGTCGGGAAGATAAGGGGCTTCTACGGGAACGTCTCTCCCATGGTGAAGGCCTTCGCCTATATCCTCTCCCTGGGCTTCGAGGGGCTGAAGGAGGCCGCGGAGCTCGCCGTGCTGAACTCCAACTATCTGGCCAGGAAGCTCAGCGGGGTGAGGGGCTTCAGCCTCCCCTACGCTCCCAGGAAGCCGAGGAAACACGAGTTCGTCCTCAGCGCCTCGGAGATGGCGAGGGAGACCGGCGTCAGGGCCCTCGATGTGGCGAAGAAGCTCCTTGACTATGGTATCCACGCCCCCACGGTCTACTTCCCCCTCATAGTAGAGGAGGCCCTGATGATTGAGCCCACCGAGACGGAGCCCTTGGAGGAGCTTGACAGGTTCGTTGAGGCCTTTGAGGAGATCTCCGCGTTGGCCTACTCGAGGCCGGAGGAGGTCAGGGCTGCGCCGAGGAACACCTCAGTGGAGCGCTTGGATATGGCGAGGGCCTCCCATCCCAGGACCTTCTGCCTGAGCTGGAGAAGATATAAAAGGCTGGAGGGGGAGAGTAAGGGTGAGTGACGAGATGGCCGCTTTTCAGCAGGAGGAGGACTTTGGAGGACGGATGCCCAGTGGATGGAGGAGGATGAAGACTTGATGCTGGATGGATCCCTGATAAACTTCAGCTTCGAGTCTCTGAAGGTGATGCCGAACTCGACGATCTTCATTCTCCTCCTCTCCGCGGCGATCAACTTCGTGGTGAACCTGGCGAATAGGATGGCCATAGACATAGAGGAGTATAGGGACTGGCTCATCCGTTCGACCCAGCTGAGGAGGGAGTTGATGAAGGCGATCCAGAGCGGGAACAAGAGGTTGGTGGATAGGATCAAGAGGGAGCAGCAGAAGATGATGGGGGTTCAGTCGAAGATAAATATGCAGCGGATGAAGCTCACGCTCTTCTTCTTCATCCCCATCCTGGTCTTGTGGCGGGTCCTCGGGCCCTTCTACGGGAAGGAGCCCGTCGCCCTTATGCCCTTCGAGGCTCCCTTCCTCGGGGAGCAATTGACCCTCTTCTGGTGGTACTTCCTGAGCTCCCTCGCCACCAACGTGCTCATCTCGAGGCTCCTGGGACTGACCTTCGAGGTATAAAAGCCTTCATGGGGCTGGAGGTGTCTTCTTGGCCGCGAGGTCTCGGGGGAGGGTGGGGCGGCTGGTTATAACCGTGAGCGGCCTCCATGGGACGGGTAAGTCCACTCAAGCCAAGAGGCTCGCCGAGGCCTTCGGGTTGAGGTATTTCTCGGCCGGCGTCATGTTCAGGGAGATGGCCAGGGAGAGGGGTCTCTCCCTCTTGGAGTTCACCAAGATGGCTGAGGGGGATGAGGAGTTCGATAGGCTGGTGGATGAGCGGACGAGGGTTGAGGCGGAGAGGGGCGGGGTCGTCCTCGATGGCCTCCTCTCTGGGTGGATGGCCGGTGATCTGGCGGATCTGAGGATCTTCCTCTCAGCCCCCGACGAGGCGAGGTTCAGGAGGATAGGGCGGAGGGACGGCCTCTCCCTTGATGAGGCTCGGAGGAGGACGTTGGAGAGGGAGAGGAGGGAGAGGGAGCGTTTCATGAGGTTCTATAAAATTGATATAAATGACCTCACGATCTACGATCTGATCCTGAACACGGAGCTCTTTCCCCCAGAGGGCACCGCCAGAATCCTGAGGAAGGTGGTGGAGGAGTACCTGGCTGCGAGGTGATGTAATATGCCGGCCATCGAGGTGGGTAGGATCTGTATCAAGACGAGGGGTAGGGAGGCGGGCAGGCGCTGCGTGATAGTCGATATCATCGACAGGAACTTCGTCTTGGTCACGGGGCCCAAGGATGTCACGGGCGTCCGCCGCCGTAGGGTGAATATGAGTCATCTGAAGCCGACGGAGGAGAAGATCGAGATCAGTCGAGGGGCGAGTGACGACGAGGTCAGGGCTGCCCTCCAGAGACTCTTAGAGACCACTGCTGAGGAGAGAGGAGACGCCGAGGAGTAGCGGTCCATCATCCTCCCTTTTGATTGAAGTGGTTAGGATGAAGTGAGACGGCGATCTCGACGTGAGGGACTACTCCTCCTCTGAGGACTCCTCCCTCCCCAGTTTCTTATAGATGAGGACGGTGTTCTTGTCGTGCTTGATGGTCAGGCAGAACTCTGTCTCCTTCCTTATATCCAACAGCTTCGCGACCTCTATGGGTATCAGGAGGTAGAGGCTGTTCCTGAGCCTTATCGGGCTGAGCTTAATCCCCTTCGTCTCTGACTGCGTCTCCCCTCACCTCAGCTAATAATGGTGTTTGAGACATTATCTAAAGATGTTGTAACTGGTGGGAATTTTGCGAGGTAACAACGGAAAAGGCCTGATCTTCACAGTATGGGGGTGAACTTGGGCATGGGGTAGCCCTTGGAGCAGTCCATCTCGGCGACATAGAGGGAGGTCCTGGGGCGGACGCCGTAGAAGAGGATGACTCCGTTCTCACAGACGACCCTCACGTGGATATCCGCCATGTTCGCCACGTATTGGGCGATGCCCTCAACCCCGGGCTTACTCACAAAGACTATAAGCCCCCCCTCTATCCGGGTGTCCGTGACGATCTGGTCAAGGATATTCCTGAGAGATTCCTCTCCCAAGACAATCCCGGCAGTATCCAGCCCTATAAAGCCCAGCACGGGCTTCCCCGTCCTCTCCCTGAGCTCCTGCCGAAGCCTAGCTATCCCTTCATACACCTCCCTTATGTCTTGACCCTTGGGGACAAAGACATAATCCACATCCCGCTTTAGATAGGGTCTGGGCCTCTCTATCACGCGGAGGAGGTCGTTGATCTCCTCCTCGGTGAGCTGGAACTCCTTGGCTATCTCGTAGATGGTCTCCGCGTTGAACCCGCTGCAGGGTAGGATTATCATGGCCATCCCCTGGGTTCCGAAATTCGCCATGATGGGGACGGAGAAGAGCATCGACGCCTCTCGCGAGATCTCTGTCCCGAACTCTATGAGCACCGCGCTCCCCCTGGGGAGCCCCCCGATTATCTCGTCCAACTCCTCGCTTCCAGTCGAGAAACGCTCCTCCGTGTGGGGGATGGGCTGGAATCTCCTCGGCTCCTCCACCCTTCCCGCTTTGAAGGGCTGAAAGACCTTAAAGCCGTTATGGAGCGTGAAGAGGAAGCGGGTCCTCGCCATCCTCGTCCCCCGCATCTTCTCCACCACAAGCTCCCTCAGGAGCCTCCCCTCCACCCACCTCTTCTCCAGGACGATGATGCCGTCGGAGACGAACTCCTCTATCCCCAGGCCGATCCTCTGCTCACCGGTGGGTATCTCCGTGATGACGATCGTAGTGCAGCCGCTCTGGCGGACGATCTTGCTGAGGAGATGTAGGGCGATCCTCACGTCGATGGGCTTCGCGAAGGCGTTGGCCATCGCCGTGAAGGAGTCTATGACAAGCCTCTCCACCCCCAGGGTGTCTATATCGCTCGTCATCATCTCCATCAGGGTGTCCAGCCCAGCCTCCTTCACCGTAACGAGGTCCAGGATCTTGAACTTGCCCTCTCGCTCGAGTTTCTCGAAGTCGAGGCCGAGGGAGGACATGTTCGCGATGAAGGCATCTCGCCCTTCTGAGAAGGAGACGTATAGGCCGTTCTCGAAGAAGTCCCTCGCGCCATGGTAGAGGAACTCCGCGCTGAAGATGGTCTTCCCCGTCCCAGGGTTTCCACCCAGTAGGATCATGCTCCCCTTTGGGAAGCCCCCCTGGAGGACCTCGTCGAGGCCCTCTATTCCGGTTGAGACCCTCTGAGTTATCACCCCTCCTTCCCCTTCTCGACAGCCCATTTGTAGAGCTCCTCAAGGATCAGTCTCTTAATGATGGTCCCACCGTATCCGAAGAGCCCTCTAAGGAAGCCTTTGAACATACAGAACTCCTCTGCTATGGCCTCCTTCCTTAGATTGTAACGTTGCTCGAGGATTTTAAAAATGGTGTCACAGGGGACCCGTCCAAGGACCCTACATACCATAGACTCCACGGCCTCCGAAAACGCCTTCCTCCCCTCCCCGAAGGAGAACAATATGGAGTCGTGCGCATCCATAATCTCTATAAAGGTATTCATATCGATTTCGCTCATCAGCTTAAGGCCGCATCCCAGGATCAGCGTCACCCCGGGAGGGAGCGCCTCCCGGATATTCTCATCGCAGAGCCTTAGGATCAGACTCTCTTTGGGGAGAGGGTCAAGGCCGAGGTCGAGGTAGATCTGGGCATCCTCTGGGGCCCATCCCATCTCTGCTCCCAATAGGGTTCCTAAATAATCCCTTGCCTCCTCTGAGCCGATGATCTTCAGGGGCTCCCCTCCAACCCAGCCCATCGAATCCCTTAGGATCTCCATCAACCCCTCGGTCCTCTCAGAGAGGGAGAGGTAGAAGACCTTTCTCCCTCCCTCTATACTCCTGCGGAGGAGGCGTAGGGCATAGATACACCCTTCACGATGGTCTCGATAGATAAGGAGAACTCTCCTACGATTAGCTCCTCCTTCCCTTCCCCGGGGTTCGGTCCACCTTATTATCTCCCTCATCCCCCCGCCTTTAACTGCTACCCGTGTAGCTGGAAAGAGGGGGTTCTTGTTTCAGTAAGAAAGAGATTATGGAGAGTAATGAAGTATCTTCTGAGAAGATGGCAGTATCATAATCAGACTCCATCTCAAGGTCGTTCGGGGTCATCCTCGAGAGTATGAACCGCCTATGATCCATACATACGTAGAGCAAGGGGAGCCTGAAATCGATCTTCTTAACCTTGCAGACATAGCTGAGCTCCCTCGCCAAGGGGCTCTTCTTCGGGTCTAAGGGAGAGAGGAGCGTCACCTTAACACCCTCCTCCTTCAATTTATCAAGGAGCCTATTCGCCGCTTTGAAGAGGACAGCCACCCCATTCTCATTAGTTATGATCTCCACGGACCTCTTCGCATCGGAGAGGAGCTTCCTCACCCTATTCAATATCTTCCGCCGCCCCTGGATGACCCAGACATCCACCTTCCTCGGCTCCACCATGAGCTGCTTACGCCTATAGATCTCGGTAAGCGACTTTACTATGGACTCGAACTCCTCAGCCCTCTTCTTGACCATAAGGAGGTTCGGCTTCAGGGAGACGTCTGGGGCCACGGCCGTGAAGCTCTTGGGCTTCCCCGGCACCTCGACAACAAGCCCCAGATCGATGAGCTTCTTCAGGGTATTGTAGACCTTGGTCCTCGGCACTTCACAGGCCATGCTCAGCTTCCTGGCTCCAGCCACTCCAAGGTCGATGAGGGCGAGGTAGACACGCGCCTCATACTCGGAGAGGCCGGTATACTCAGCGACCTTCGACCAGGATGAGAGCAGGCTCTCCAACTCAACACCTCCCATAGGGCATCCTCAAACCCTCACCCGAGCGGGCGTTATGAGTCGGGACACTGTATCCGACAAAGTCAGTCTCGCAACATTTCTTTTTCTTGGGAAGGATATTTCTGATTGGTGTAACCAGAAACCTCGGAAGATAGTAACAGATCAACGATGTAGACCCCACTCCATAGACACACTCCATAGACAGAGCTACCGTAAACCCCCCCATTCAACCTACTCCCCCCTACCAGCTAACTGAATTCATTATGCTTTAAGATAATATAACATCGTTTTTCTATGTAAAAGTAACGATCTTGGACATTAGATCTTAGCCAACATCATGTCTAAATTACCGATTTTATGATAACTGACTTTAAGTCACCTACATTCTTAAATAGGGATTCCTGAGAGACTATGATGCAATGAGTGCAGAGGACGTACGTAGGAAGTTGAGGGCCTTATCCAAGAAGCACAGCCTGGAGATCGTCGCGACCCTCTTCAAGGGCGGGAAGAAGTACGCCTCCCAGTTGAGCAAGGAGTTGGGATTACCCTATACAACCGTACAGCAGAGGATAAATGAGCTGGAGGCGGCGGGACTCGTAAGGTGCACCTCGACGCTCCATCCCCTCTCGAGGAGGCCGATAAGGGAGGTGGAGGCGCTGAACTTCCAGATCCTCCTCTCACCTCGGAGTATCCAACAGCTGGTCGAGGGGGGATCGGTCAAGGGAGGATTTAGGGTCTGGACGGGACGAAAAAGAGAGATGGCGGAGACCCCTTAGGCGAAGAGGCGTTTAACGAGGCGAGCAGTCCTCCTCCCGAGGTCTCGACAGTCCTCAAGTTCCTTCTCGTCTGGTGCCCCAACGGCTGCTGCTCCATAGTGGGGTCCACGTGCGTTTCCCTGAACGATCATGCCATGGATGAGGAGGGCCTCGATGATAGAGAGGAGGGTGGTCTCCGCCCCTGTGGCGCTCCCACCCGCGCTGGTGAAGGCCGCCCCCACCTTCCCCTCGAGCTTTCTATACATCTTAACGGACTCATCTATGAAATGCTTCATCTTCCCTGACATCAGTCCGAAGTAGGTGGGGGAGCCGATGATGATCCCCTCGAAGTCCAGGAGTTCCTCGACCTGCACCTCGTCGACCCTCTTCACCGTGACCCCGACGCCCTCCTCTCTGACCCCCTCGGCCACGGCATGGGCCATCTTCTCAGTATTCCCCGTTCGAGAATCATAGATAACCAGGATATTCGCCATAGTAATACCACCTCTAAGTATTGACGATTCTTTGACCTTAAAAGCCTTGAGGGAAGAGAAAAGGCGAGTCTCTTAATCCTCCCTCGCATAGACGCCGAGGATGCGCCCATAGTAGAGAGTATGGTAGTCCCTGGAGGGATATATCTCTACCTCCAACTCCCTCTCCAGGGCCCCTGGCTCTACCTCGACCTTGAAAGCGGTTCTACACTCATAGTGGATGGGACACCCCTCTATTGATGGCGCCCGGACATCTCGACCTGGGACGGGCCTCAGCCCCTTTTCTGCGAATTTGTCATAGTCTCTACCGGAGACGGTCCCACAATACCTCAGGACCTCCTCCATCCCCTCTCCTGGGACGTTGACAGTGAACTCCCCCGTCTCCTCCAGCAACTTATGGGTGTACCTGGAGTGCCTCACGGCGACGACGAAGAAGGTTTTCCTCCACATGACCCCAAGGAGACCCCACCCGATGGTCATCACGTTCGGCCTTCCATCCCTCCCCACGGAGACCAGGAGGAGGCCCCCGGATCTCATCCTCTTAATGGTCTCATCCAGATATTTGAAGGTCTCAACCCTGACTTTACCCAAGAGGATGCCTCCAAACGATGATATTAGATAATATACCTGTGGTTGGTACGCTCGAAGTCCTTGACCAACTCGAGTTCGAGGTCCTCCCCCAGTTCCATGAGGTCCTCCTCGCTCAGGTTCGTCCAGGGTCCTGTGAGCGCCGCCTCGGTGACGGGGTGGTCCCTCCCGAAGTTCTCGGCGCAGATCTGATAGACGAGTCCCCTGACCTCCCTCTCATCCACGTATCCGAGGCTGTGGAGGTACTCGTGGAGGAGGATGGAGAAGATGAAGGCCTTCCACTCTAAGCGGCGCTTCTCCCTTGAGAGCCTCTTGAGGAGCCTCCTGTTGAGGACGATGTCATTCGTTCCGATGGGGTGGAAGGCTCCGACCTTCATGGGGAGGTTGCCCAGGAGGAGCATCAGCCCTACCCTGTGCTCCCCCAGGCTCTTCTTAACAGCCTTCTTCACAAGGGAGAAGATATCCCCATAGTTCTTACACTTCTCCAATTCAGCCGCGAAATCCAACACCATCACCTCCGGAGTACCCGAGAGGAGACCTTAGATCGCCTCTACCCTCACAATCGATGGGATCTTCTTCTTCAGATACTGCTCAACGCCCCATTTCAGGGTCATCTGGGACATGGGGCACCCGGCACAGGCACCCTTCAGCCTCACCCTGACCACGCCGTCGATCACATCAACCAGCTCTATGTCGCCCCCCTCAGCTCGGAGGTAGGGGCGGACTTCCTCGAGCACCTCCTCGACCTCTTCTCTCAAGACAAATACCTCAATTACTCCTTATGGACCAGTTATTTAAACCTATTCAAATTCCCAGGCGCGTCGGAAGGATAAGGTATTTCTGGGATCTGCCCTAACAATACTGTGATAACCATGGATGGGGGCGTCTCCAGGATTAGCATATCCCTCCCTCCCGACCTCCTCAGGGAGTTTGACGAGGTCATCAGGGCTGCGGGTTATGAGGATAGGTCCAAGGCCATCCAAGCGGCCATGAGGGGGTTCATAGCCGAGCACAAATGGTCAGGGAAACTCAGGGGGACGGGCGTCGGAGCCATCGTCATGGTCTATGATCACAGGGTGAGGGGGCTACAGCAGCGGCTGACGGATAAGCAGCATAGGTTCGAGGAGGTCATCGGGTCGACTATGCATATCCACCTGGATAGGGGGAACTGCCTCGAGATCATCGCCGTGAGGGGGGACGTAGAGGAGATCAGGGCACTTGTGAGGGAACTTGAGGGGGAGCGGGGGGTGAAGCAGCTCAGGCTATCCCTCGTCCAGACCTGACCCCCTCCCAGCCGAGGGCCTTGAGAAGGAAGGGACCGAGGGTCTCCTTGAGCCGCTTAACGTTGGACCGATACTTCTCCTCCTTCAATTTGACGCACTGGGAGAGCCTCGCCTCGCCGAGGAGGACCTTCAGTGCCAGGGCCTGACAGGTCTTGTGTCCACACTCTCCACAGTTCGCCTTGGGGAGGTGGCGATAGATGTCCATCCAAGACAGCTTCTTCACCGCCTCAATATCCTCCCTTCTGGGCGGCCCCACCCTTAGGTAGGTGGAGTAGGCCTCGTTGATGAAACCCCTGATCTTACTCAACACCTCCTCCGCCTCCTTCAGGTCCCTCGTATTCGTCACGCCGATCTTCCCTGATGGGAAGAGGGAGATCAGCCTGTTGTAGAGTCTGAGGGTCAACGACCCCTCAGCCTCGTTATAGACGGCCTTGCCCGGTGGGAAGCTGAGGAAGAGGACCGGTATGATCTCTCGAAGATCCGCGTCGGCCTGGGCTGTGAACCTGATGTAGCCCGGGGTGGTGATGCAGGGGAGGACCTCCTTGATCTCGATGTGCTCAACAAGTACTCGCCGCTCCACTCTCCTCCGCCTCTCCTCAGCCTTCATCAACTTCCTGAAGATATCTATCTCGCCCATCTAACCCAACCTCTCAGAGAGGCCCCCGATAGAACTTGGTCGCGGGGCAGCCAACACACTTCCCCGCCTGGTACCGACTACATCCCCCACATTCAGCCCCACAGGGCGCTATCTCCAGGCCTCGGTGCATCAGGTCTATCCTGATCGGAAGATAGGGCGAGTAGAGGACCTCCCCTATGGGATAGAACTCCGTCCTCCTAACTCCCTCCTGGCTCCTCAGGGAACACCTCTCCATGGATTCACTCTCCAAGGTATCCCGATCCTCCGCTATGACCAAGGCCGCTAAGTTGTACCCAGAGAGGAGGGAGAAGAGATAGACGATCCTCGGACACTCCTCAAAACGCCTCATGATCCTATCCAACGCCTCTCCGCTCTCGATCTCGAGGAAAATGAGGGCAGTGTACAGCCTCAGGGCATCAACGTTCAGAGATGCAGAGACCCTGATCACACCCTGAGATAGGAGCTTCTCAACCCGCCTCTTAACCCCCATGGGAGTGTAGCCCACAACCTCACCGAGCCTTTTATAGGAGGCCCTCCCATCCCTCACCAGCTGCGAGAGGATCTGCCTATCAACCTTATCAAACATCCCAGTACTTATTATTTTGTTAAACAATTTATTTAAAACTTGCTTAAGAAATATACCCCAGGAGCTAACAGAGGATGTGAGTTTATAAAATAAACACAAAATATAAATTTAGGTTAGATATTCAAACGATGAAGATTGAAATGCTGGAGACCCTCTTATATATGCTGGTGGCTGGCTCCCTCGTCGGATTCGTGAGCTCCTTCTTCGGCGTCGGCGCCTGCTTCATCATGGTCCCCGTGATGGACTACTGCTTCACCACCTTCCTGGGTGTCCATCCAAGCATCGCGACACTCATCGCCTTCGGGACTAATATGGCCGTAGTTGTCCCCACATCCATCAGCGGATTTCTGAGGCATAGAAGGGAATTAAAGGCGAAGGGGTTATCCTTCCCTGTCGGCCATTACCTGCGCTTCGCTCTACCCGTGGGGGTTGGAAGCCTTATGGGGGCGGCGTTTGCTTTTGTCTTCTTCTCATCCTTCCGGGCTGAGGCGGGGGTGATCCTCAAGGTCCTCTTCGGATTATTCTGCCTCTTCGGCGCCTACCGCTTCATGACAGCGAAGCCAAGGCCTGTGGACAGCCTCAAGCCCCCCTCTACTGTGGGGTATGCCATAAGTGGAGTTGTATCCGGATTCCTCGCCCACTTCATAGGGATAGGAGGAGGCATAGTCTACATGCCGGTTCTGAATACCTTCCTCCAGATCCCCGTCCACTTCGCCGTTCCCCTCTCGATCGCCACGATGATCATCGGCTCCTCCGTCGGCGCCGTCTCCTTCGCCGTCCTCGGCCACCTCGACCAGATGCAACACCCGGCAGATTATCCACCTATGACCTTCGGATGGTTCAACCTCTACGCATGGCTCGGGCTCGGCGTCACGAGCATAATCCTGGCCCAGTTGGGTCCGAGGGTTGCCCATCGCACCTCCCCGCAGAGGTATAAGGTCCTCCTCGGGATCGTCTATGCTTATATCGGGGTGAGATTCGTAGTGAACGGCGTCTTCTGGTTTCAAGGACTGCATCCGCCGATACCATAGGAGCGGGGCGAATGGCTGCCCCTTATTTCTCCACGATCTCTATAGCCTGTGTTGGGCAGTTCCTCTCGCACTCCCTACAGCCATGACAACTATGCGGATCCACGACGATCGGTCCCTCATCGAGCCACTCCAAGACCCCAAAGGTACAGGATCTGATGCAATTTTTACATCCAAGACACCTCTCATAGTCGATCCTGACCTTGATGACCACACTGCTCCTCCTCAGGGAGACATCATGATTTTCTAAGAAGACCGCTATAACGCTTTCTCCACCGACTAAAGGTCACCAAGGACCAGACGCTTCCTGGGAAAGTAGGCAAGCCGTACCTCAAGGTTAAATAGTTCCGGCGGTGGAGAGTGATGTGTAGGGTGGTGTAAGTTGGTCAAGACGACCGTCTCGCTTATAAAGGCTGATGTGGGGAGCCTCGCTGGACACAGCATCGTCCCCAAGCCCCTCCTAGACATAGCTGAGAGGCGCCTCTCTGAGGCTGAGGAGACAGGTCTCATCAACAGCCACTACGTCTTCCACGCCGGGGACGACCTCGAGCTCCTCATGACCCACTTCAAGGGGGAGAACAGCCCCGAGATCCATGAACTCGCCTGGGAGACCTTCAAGGCGGCGGCGGAGAAGGCAAAGGAGCTGAAGCTCTACGGAGCGGGGCAGGACCTCCTGAAGGACGCCTTCAGCGGCAACGTACGGGGAATGGGGCCGGGGGTCGCGGAGATGGAGTTTGAGGAGAGACGATCAGACCCCATGGTCGTCTTCGCCGCCGACAAGACGGAGCCGGCGGCCTTCAACTACCTCCTCTTCAAGATCTTCGGGGATCCCTTCAATACAGCCGGACTCGTCATAGACCCCCGGATGGCCAGCGGCTTCAAGTTCGAGGTCCTCGACGTAAAGGGGCATAAGAAGGTGGTCCTGAAGTGCCCGGAGGAGATGTATGAACTCCTCGGCCTCATCGGGACGACGGAGAGGTACTGCATCTCCAGGATCTGGAGGGCGTCGGATGACCTCATAGCAGCCGTCTCCAGCACGACGAAGCTCTCCCTCATCGCTGGGAAGTACGTAGGGAAGGACGACCCGGTCTGCCTCGTCAGGGCACAGCACGGCCTCCCCGCCCTTGGGGAGATCCTCGCACCCTTCCTCCACACCTACCTCGTCGCGGGGTGGATGAGGGGGAGCCACTGGGGCCCCTTCATGCCTGTAGGTCTGAAGGACAGCCGGTGCACCCTCTTCGACGGGCCACCGAGGATCGTCGCCCTCGGCATCCAGATCGCCGATGGAAGGATCGCGAGCGAGGAGGATGGGAAGCCGCTCATCGCGGACCTCTTCGAAGACCCAGCCTTCGACCTCGCCAGGCAGGAGGCCCTCCAGTTAGCGGCGACGATGAGGAGGATGGGAGAGTTCCAGCCAGCCCGCCTCGGAGAGGAGGCGATGGAGTACACGACCCTCCCACAGATCCTGAAGAAACTCGAGGGGAGGTTCGAGCCAGCTTAGTGGATTCCCTTTTTTATCTCATCTGAGGACTAAAAAAGGGAGGAGGTCAACCACTCCAAGGAGGCTTTCTCCAGGGCATCGGCCTTCCGAGCCCGTAGGCCTTGAGTGGTGCCTTATAGGGGAAGAGGGCCGCGGAGCCGCCGGTATGTAGGAAGACGACTGTGTCATCCTTCTTGAAGAAGCCCTCCCTGATGAGGCCTATGAGAGCAGCCATGGAGGTGCCGGTGTAGACCGGGTCCAGGAAGAGGCCCTCCGTCTCGGCGGCGAGCTTCACGGCCTCTGCCTTCTCATCCGTTATGACGCCGTATCCAGGCCCTGCGTACTCGTCGTAGATGGTGACCTCGTCCTCTCCCACCTTCAGATCTAATCCCAAGTACTCCGCTGATTCATTCACGAGTTCCACGACGCTCTTGGTCATCCTCTCCCTCCCAGGCGAGACGGCTGCCCCTATGACCTTGATCCCCGTGTTCAGGGCCTTCGCCCCGAGGATGAGGCCCGCCATCGTCCCCCCGGAACCCGAGGCGTGGATGAGATAGTCTATCTTCACCCCCATCTCCACCGCCTGGGAGAGGAGCTCCAGGAGGGCATTCACGTATCCCATGACCCCAGGAGGGGTTGACCCCGCCGCGGATAGGAGATAGGGATGATGCCCCTTCTCCCTCAACTCCTCCATCGTCTCCTCATAGACCCTTCTGATGTTGCCCCTCGTCGCAACCCTGATCTCAGCACCCATGAGGAAGTGGAGGAGGTGATTTCCATCGTACTCCTCCGGGTCGTATCCATCCACGGGCCCCCTCTTTATGAGGACACACCTCATCCCCAGCCTCCTCGCAGCGGCGGCCGCCTGCGTACACCAGTTGGACTGGAAGCCCGCCCCCGTCACAACGACGTCAGCACCCTCCCTCAGAGCATTGGCCATCAGGAACTCGAGTTTCCTCGTCTTATTCCCGCCGAAGGCCAACCCCGTGAGGTCATCCCTCTTCACCAAGATCCTCGGACCACCCAGGGCCTTTGAGAGGTTCGGCGCCTCTTGGAGAGGCGTTGGGAGGTTCGCCAGCCTAACCCTGGGCAAGGCGCAGAGTTTCATCATAGAGATACCTTTGATAAGTATCCCCTGAAGACCTTAAAACCCTTAAGTGGGTAGAGAAAGGTCCAATGGGTGCTCAAGTTATCACTACAATCCCCTCTGGAACAATACCTTTTTTATATCTGGTTTAACAAAAGTAGAGAGATACGAGATGAGTGAGAAGATAACCTTGGCTCAGGTTCCCTTGGAGGATATTCACGATCTCCCCTGGGAGCGCCTGTCAGGGCTGTGGCCCTGCCCTCGCTGCGCGCCTCGTCTTCAAGGCCCTCGGACGCAACGTCATAAGGCACATGGTCCCCTGTTGCCCCGACTCGATGACGGCCACACCCATGGCCTTCTCTGTTTTTGAGGGTGGTGGTGCCGCCCTCACGGGTACCTGGAGGGGCTTGAAGGCCATAGGTCGGGAGGACGTCATCCCGGTGGGGTTC
>PIYN01000002.1 GCA_003601775.1 Candidatus Bathyarchaeota archaeon | reverse complement strand
GCTCCGACAGCCATAGCCACCACAACCATCATTAAGACGCTCGCCAACACGGTCACATTTCCCTTCTTCATCTCATCACCCCTCCTTTCTCCTTTGGGGACCTATCATCGCCTCGGGCCCCTGCCCTACGCTTTAACGGGGGCTCATCCCCGGGTTAGTCCCCCGGGCTGGACTCACGCCTCCTCCGCTCGACCTCCCGGAGGCGCTCCCTCTCCCTCCGTATCTTCTCCAAGCACGCCTCCCTAATGAAAGCACTCCTGCTAGGCCAGTACCTCAGCCTCTCTATCAGATAGTCTATCTCCTCCAAAATCCCCATAGGGATCGAGACTGAACCATACTTAGGCTCCCCCCCTTTCCTCTTCATCTCGCCTTCTACAATGGCCCCAAATGTCCAGCCACTATAAATAATGCACCTATCATTTATATATAATTTTCTATCACATATCTATAATCCATACATCACATACGGCTTTAAGATCCACAAAGAATTTAAAACCTAACCCAAAAAGGAAATCAACACTAATGGACACGAAGGACAAAAGCCGAGAGCCCATAGAGATCTCCAAAGAACTCCTTAAAAAGATAGACGACATCGCAGAGAAGCTAGGCTACACAAGCAGAGAGGAGTTCATCGAAACCGCCATCAGAAGACTAATAGACAAATACCTCATCCTAGGAATTAAAACACAAAATTAATATACTCAAGCCTCATCCCAAATACGGCGGAAGAGGGTTTCCCCAACGGCCTCTAAAAGTCCAGCCAAACTTTTCTGGCCACCCCTCCGCCCATAACCATCATTCCAACCATATCCCCAACCCCCTAACTACCCATCTCCCCAAACACATCACGTCGCTTACAGTGGAAAGACAGGATCCTAGTGACCAACTCGAACTTCAACAACCTCTTCCCACCAAGAACCTCACCCTAATCTACACCCACCCAGACCACACCTCTCCAAACCAGAAGAAGCGATAATCCATAAAACTTTTCAAACACCCTAAGAGGAGTATCAACAGGAAGGGCCCAAGTATTACTTCTAAAATCAGTCCCGCTCCAAACACCCCAGGCCCTTCCACAACACCCCCACCCCAAAAGAACACCCACCAAAAACATGAAAATAACAATAAGCAATGGTAGCCCGGGAGAGATTCGAACTCTCGTCAGGAGGTCTCCCCGGCCCATAGGCCTCCAGAGCCTCCCATCCTTGACCGCTAGACGACCGGGCTGACCATGAGATTTCTATTCAGCTCTAATTTATAAGTTTGACCGAAGGGCTCCCATATTCTACAGGTGTTTTGCGATGAGCTCCTTTCGGTTCCTCCTTATGTAGCTTATGACGCTCCGGGCCGATTCGATCGCCTCCTTTGCCTTCCCCTCGTCCAGTTCTCTGAGGTCGAAGATCTCTACGGCGTGCCTATAGATCTCCTCGTCCTCTCTCAGCGATTTGAAGAGAGAGGGATAATCAAACTTTCTTCCCCGCTTCCTGGCTGAGATCTCTGAGAATTCCTCCAGCAGCCTCAGGTGATTCCCCCTTAGGTAGTGCCCCGCCTCCATGTAATTCCTCTCCTCCACCACCCTCCTGACACGGGCCAGCACGGCCTTCAGGTAGGTTGACGTCGTCCTATAGGAGATCTCATTCCTCAGCCTCCGGTGGACCCTCTCCACGACCCTCCTATTCTCCTCCATGAAGGAGGAGACGAGCCTCCAGGACTCCTCGAAGGCCTTGATACTCGATGAGATATCATCGGCCTTCAGACCTGTGAGCCGCGCCGTAGAGAGGTACGTCCTATATAGGCCAAGCAATCCGAGGCCCTCAGAGGCCCTCCTGAGGTTCCAGATGAAGGAGATCTCAGTGACAGGGAGGGAGGCGATATCTATCAGGACCTCGACCCCCGGATCCATGGAGAACGCCGCGTAGACGGCAGCGCTCTCCCAGTCCCCTCGAAGCATCGCGGAGGTTGCGCGGCTGAGGTAGGAGTCTGAGAGGATCAGATTATGCTCCGTTCTCACGTCTATCCTCCCAGGGGTTCGGTAGTTCTCGGCGACCCACTCCCTCGCCCTCTCCAGGACGCCCTCAGGGTCGTGGAGGACGATGGACTCAAACAGTACATGATCCACCTCGGGGTTCACGGTCACGTCGATCCACTTCCTTGGGATGCGGAGGATATCTATCAGAAGATCCCCATGGTCCAGCAGCTCAAGGTACTTATAGTCGAAGCTACGCCTATCGACGATGAGAAGGTCGACGTCGCTCTGAGGGGAGGCCTCATATCTGCCCCAGCTCCCATACAGCCCGACGGCCGAGATCGTCTCCTGCTTGACCAGATCCCTGAGGAACTCCCCGAGTATCGAGTTGATCCTGCTCTCCGACGCGGTCATCGCCACAACTCCAACCTACACTTCTCCCTTTAGAGATTTTAGCTTTACCCTTTTAAACAACAAGGGTGGAGGAGAGGTCCCCCCCCTCTTCTCTTTTAGTTGATGAAATGTACCATAGAATGGATGAGGAAACCGAAAAGTTTATATATAATTGAGTGAGGGAATTCTATGCGCTACCAGATGAGCAGTTTATTCTGAATCTAAGAGGTGTGGTTTCTGTGATGGGGCGAATATAGAGAGGTGAGTAGGTTGAAGAAGAAGGAGGATTGGGGGAATATCGACCGTTGCCCCGAGTGTGGTAGTGAGAACCTTATTCATGATGAGGAATCAGGCGAGATCATCTGTGGAGATTGTGGTCTGGTCATCAGTGAGTCCATCATAAATAAGGGGCCCGAGTGGAGGGCCTTCACCCAGAGTGAGAAGGAGAGCAGGAGCCGGGTGGGTGTCCCACTCTCCTTCTCCGTCCACGATAAGGGACTGACGACCGTCATCGGGAGGGTCGGAAGGGACGCCCTGGGAAGGAAGCTGCCGCTCAAGACGAAGCTCCAGATGCTCAGGCTGAGGAAGTGGCAGATCAGGTCGAGGGTTCACTCCTCCGTCGACAGGAACTTGGCCCAGGCCATGGCCGAGCTCGATAGGCTCACGGATAAACTCCATATACCCCCCACGATCAAGGAGCGAGCGGCGATCATATACCGGAAGGCCCTGGATAAGGGTCTGGTGAGGGGGCGCTCCATCGCTGCGATAACCGCAGCGGCCCTCTATGCCGCCTGCCGTCTGACGCGCACTCCCAGGACGCTGAAGGAGGTCGCCGCCCATAGTCCCATAGATAAGAAGGATATCGCGAGGTGCTATAGGCTTCTGGTCCGGGAGCTGGATCTAAGGATGCCGATCCCTGGGGCCGAGGAGAGGATTCCCAAGATCGCCGCGAAGGTGGGGGTTGGGGAGAGGACGCAGCAGAAGGCTGTGGAGATACTCAGGAGGGCGGGGGCGCTCAGGAAGACTGCGGGGAAGGACCCCATGGGCCTCGCAGCCGCGGCCCTCTACATCGCCTGTGTCCTGAATGACGAGAAGAGGACGCAGAAGATGATCGCCGATGCGGCCGGTGTCACGGAGGTCACCATCAGGAACAGATATAAGGGGCTGAAGGAAGCCCTCAAACTGGATATATAAATAGTCTTTTGGTGCAGACATTTATAGAGAGACCGCTATGTCGGGTGAGGGGGTTAGAGGAGAGAGGGTGCTCATTCTCTGCGTGGACAGCGATGCAGATATAGTGGTCAAGGCAGGGGTCCCCACGCCGATCATAGGTAGGGAGGCGAACATCGAGGCCGCGACGAAGTTGGCCCTGGAGGACCCGGAGGAGGCGGATGCGAACGCCATGTTCGCGGCGGTCAAGACCCTGGACACGTTGAGCACCGAGGACTCCGGAGACGAGTATGAGGTGGCGACGATCGCCGGCTCTGAGGCCGGTGGCTTGGAGGCGGATAGGAGGATAACTCAGGAGCTCAACGAGGTATTGAAGATCTTCCCCGCGGACAGCGTCATACTCGTCTCCGATGGATACTCAGACGAATCCATCATCCCCATAATCCAGTCCAGGGTCCCCATCCTCTCGTTGAGGCACGTCGTCGTGAAGCACAGTGAGAGACTCGAGGAGACATGGGCGGTGTTCCTCCGCTACGGAAGGATGTTAGTGAATGACCCGAGGTACTCCAAGTTCAGCCTCGGTGTCCCAGGGATACTCCTAATGGTGATCGGGGTCCTATGGATCTTCAACCAGCTGCAGAACGCTGGGATGGTCACTCTCTTCATCCTCGGCGGGGCGCTCTGCATAAAGGGCTTTGGATGGGATGAGAAGATAGCATCTCTCATAGTGAAGCTCCCAGCCCCCGAGGAGCAGCTGAAGATCACGACGAGGGCCATAGGCTTAGGTCTAATAATCATCGGCTGTTATCTCGGCGGTACCTACGCAGCCAGCAACGTAGCTGCTGGCCCTCCTATCTGGGTGGACCCCTGGTATTGGATTGGAATGACCCCAAAGTTGAGCGGTTACTTCCTTCTAAGGGGGACCGACCTCATAATCATCGGGGTCATCTTCTCCCTCGTGGGAGAGACGATCTACTCCTTCCTGGGTCGAGATATCAGGATGTGGAGGAACATCGTCGGCATCGCCATCTCCTTCTGGCTAAGGTTCATCCTCATAGAGTCCGCTAACGTCCTCTTGGAGCCGAGTAGGACCGTGACCCTCTACTCCCCCCTGGTCCTGATGACCATCGCCTGCCTGGTGACGACGGCTGTCCTCGTCCTGGTGATCTATAGGGCACATAAGGCCTTCTCCTACTACTTCGAGAAGGAGAGTCTGGGATGAGCGAGATCCTTAGGGGAGAACTGGCCTTTCCTGGATTTCTGAGGGCTGGTGTCTGGAGTGCTTAGAAGACTGCTCTCCGCCCTGGGTGTTTACAAAATCTACCATAAGTGGCTCAGGTACCAGATTAAGCATGGGAAGAAGCCTGAGCACATCGGTGTGATCCTCGATGGGAACAGGCGGTGGGCCTCCCTCCATGAGTTGGCGCCCTGGGAGGGTCATCGTCGTGGGGCGGAGAAGGTCCGGGAGTTTCTCAGGTGGTGTCTGGACCTTGGGATAAAGACTATCACCCTTTATGTCTTCTCCACAGAGAACTTCCAGAGGCCGAGGAAGGAGGTCGAGGAGATCATGAGGCTGGCCGAGGAGTATCTGAGGCAAGTGATAGAGGATGAGAGCATCCATAAGCACAGGGTCAGGATCAAGGCCCTGGGTAGGATCAACCTGCTGCCGGAGAGCCTCCGGCGGATGATAAAGGAGGTAGAGGAGAGGACGAAGGACTATGATGGCTTCTACCTGAACATCGCCATCGCCTACGGCGGGAGGGCCGAGATCGTCGACGCGGCGAGGAAGATCGCGAAGGAGGTGGCGGAGGGGAGGCTCCGCCTGGAGGAGGTGGATGAGGAGGTCTTCGAGAAGTACCTCTACACCTCACATCTACCCCAGCAGGACCCCGACCTCATCATCAGGACCTCAGGGGAGTCGAGGCTCAGCGGCTTCCTCCTCTGGCAGTCCGCCTACAGCGAGCTCTGCTTCATGGACGTCTACTGGCCCGAGTTCAGGGAGATCGACTTGGAGAGGGCGATTAGGACCTTCCAGAGGAGGAAGAGGAGATTCGGGAGGTGACCCCTCCCTTTTAAAGGATTATATCCTCGAGGCTCTTCCCGAACCTCGTGAGCCTCTCTGCTCCATCCTTCCTCACGAGGACTGTATCCTCTATCCTCACCCCGCCCTTTCCAGTTATGTAGATCCCAGGCTCATCCGTCACGATGTTCCCCGTCTTGAGAATGTCCTCGCTCTCCTTCGAGAGGGATGGCGGCTCATGGACCTCCAGCCCCACCCCATGGCCCAGGGAGTGAGTGAAGAACTCGCCGTATCCCGCCTTTGTTATGACTTCTCTGGCGATGGCGTCCACCTCCCTCCCCTTGACCCCTTCCCTTATCCCCTCCAGCGCCCGTTCATTAGCCTCTAACACCGTCTCGTAGATCCTCCTCTGCTCCTCCGATGGACGTCCTATAATGAAGGTCCTGGTGATGTCGGATCGATAGCCCCTATAGGTCGCTCCCGCATCGATGACGATGAGGTCCCCCTCCCTTATCCTCCTGTCCCTACATCCAGCATGGGGGTACGCCGACCTCGGTCCCGACCCGACGATGGTCTCGAAGGCAAGACTCTCCGCTCCCGCCCTCCTCATCGCGTACTCGAGCTCCGCGGCGACCTCGTACTCCCTCATGCCGATCTTCAAGGAGGACCTCACGGCCTCCATCCCTGCGTCCGCGATCTCACAGGCCTTCCTGATCCTTGAGACCTCCTCCTCGTCCTTAATCCTCCTCATCTCCCAGATGATCTCGGGCTTCGCCTCCATCCTGAAGCCCTCCAATCTCTCCCTGAGTTTGAGAAAGGTCTCCAGGCGGAGTTCGTCGAAGCCGACGATCTTCGGGTCTGCTCTCCTGACCCTCTCTGCTATATCCCTCAGGAGGGTCTTTCTCTCATAGGTCGCTATCTCACAGCCCTTAGCCTCGGCCCTCGCCATCTCAAGATTCATCCTTGATACAAGTAGCAGGGGCTCCTCCCCGAGCGTGGAGATGAGGATACCCCCGCTGGTCGAGCCTGTGTAGTAGAGTACGTTAGGGGTCCTCGTGAGGATGTAAGCTCCTAATCCCTCCCTCTCTTGGACCTCCCTTAGTTTCCCTATCCTCATACCTCCTCAGGTCAAGAAGGATCGATAAAGTTATTTAAAGGATCGACCACTTACTAAGTGCAAGAGGATCGTAGTTCCCCATATCTTCGAATAACTGCTTCGATCCCTCGTTCTAATATCGAATAATACTCCCCAATTAGGGCGATCAACGTAGCGAAGGGTTGAACATCTTTAATGCATACCTAAAATAATCGGCGAGGCCTCCCCGAGGAATTAAGAGGAAGACAGTAAGGAGAGGCGACGAGTCAACTCAGGGCGTCGCGTGGAGAGCTTCGGATATGGTCTACGTGAAGCAGATCGTATTAAGGAACTTCAAGTCCTTCCATGGAACAGTCAAGCTGAACTTGGCCCCGGGCTTCACGGTCATCACGGGCCCTAATGGGAGTGGGAAGAGCAACATCATCGACGCCTTCCAGTTCGTCCTCGGGGAGCTCGGACCGAGGAGAATGCGGGTCTCCTCCCTCTCCGGAGTCATCTACGATGGGGCTGGAGAGGCAGGTGGTAGAAAGGTAGATTATGCCCAGGTCACCCTGAAGTTCGATAACTCCGATAGGGGGATAGCGATAGATAAGGGAGTTGTCAGCATAGGGAGGAGGGTGGACCGGGAGGGGAGGAGCAAGTACTTCTTGAACGGCAAGCCCGTCTCCAGGAAGACCGTGATCAACCTCCTGAAGATGGCCGGCATAAGCGCGGAGGGCTATAACATCGTCCTTCAGGGGACGGCCACGAGGCTCAGTGACATCACCCCCATCGAGAGGATGAGGGCGATAGAGAGCCTCATAGGCATCACCGAGTACGATGAGAAGAAGGCCGAGGCTAAGAAGCGTCTCGAGGAGGCTGAGAGGAAGGTCGAGGTCGCCGCCGCCCGTATCGATGAGGTGAGGAAGAGGCTCATCTCCCTGGAGAGGGAGAGGAACGACGCCCTGAGATACCAGTTCCTTAAGGAGGAAGAGAGGCGGCTCAAAGCCAGGCAGCTCTCCTATGAGGTGCTCAGAGTCGAGGCTGAGATAGAGAGGCTGAACCAGAGGATAAAGGCGAAGGAGGAGGAGCTGCGTCGTCTGGAGGCGGAGCGGGGGAGGCTCCTCTCTGAGAGGGCGGAGGCCAAGGAGGCCCTGGAGAGGTTCAGCCAAGAGGCCGCTGAGAAGGGCAATACGAGGCTCCCGCTGATCAACTCTGAGGTGGTCAGGCAGAGGGAGATCATAGGCGCCCTGAGGAAGAGGGCTGAGGAGATCGAGCGGAGGAGAGGCATCCTTCTGAGGAGCATGAAAGAATGGAGGGAGGAGCTGGAGCGACTGAGAAGGGAAGGGGAGGAGGTCGAGAGGAAGATCAAGACCTTGAGCGGGGAGATCTCCTCCCTCGAGGGTGAGATCGAGGAGAAGGAATCGCTCCGCCTCGGACTCTCCGAGCGCATCTCCCAGCTGAGAGAGGAGGTCGAGAGGGGACAGAGGAGGATCGAGGAGCTGGAGGAGAGGCTCGGCCCCATCAGGGAGAGCCTCGAGGGCTTGGAGATCGAGATCAATAGGCACCTCCTTGCCCTGGAGACCCTGAGGGAGAGGCTCAAGGGCCTTAACGAGAAGATGAGCGAGTCTGATAAACGCATCGAGAACCTGAAGAAGAACCTGAGAGAGTTTGAGGAGCTGAAGAGGGCGGAAGAGAAGAAACTGGAGGACTTCCTGAGGGATTTGGAGCAACGCGTGGAGAGGCAGAAGAGCCTGAGGAGGAGGGCTGAGGAGGCCAGCGACCTCGTCTCCAAGGTGGAGAACGCGATAATCGAATTCACCGCCAAGAGGGATCTCTGGGAGAGGATCGCGACCGAGGAGAAGGCCCTGCAGCGCATCGAGGAGATGGGCAAGTCCGGGGCGATACCCGGATACCATGGTATACTGAGGGACCTCATTAAGGTTCCACAGAAATACAGGAGGGCGGTGGAGGCCTCCTCCGATGGATGGATAAACGCGGTGGTCGTCGAGGACCTCTCATCGGCGCTCCGTTGCATCAAGAGCCTGAAGAAGTCGGAGATGGGGATGGTGAGGATCCTCCCCCTCCAGGAGGTCAGACCCGTCGGGGTCAGGGAGGGCGCCACCGACGAGGGACTCGTCGCCCCCATCCCGTCGCTGGTGAGGTGCAGGGAGAAGTTCTCCTCCCTGGTCAACCTCGTATGGGGGGATACCCTCCTCGTCAAGAACGTTGAGGCAGCCATCAGGGTCTCGAGCCAGGGCTACAGGGCGGTGACGCCGTCGGGCGACGTCTACGAGCCCGAGGGGGGGATGATGGGCGGACACTACCGGTCCATCCTTGGGATCTCGAAGATCATACCCAGCAAGGAGTCGGTGGTCAAGCTCTCCAAGACCATCAAGGCCCTGAAGAGAGTCCTGAATAAGAAGATGAGGGACCTAAAGCTCTCCGGAGGGGACTTGAGAAAAGTCTCCAGCTACATCGAAGACTCGAGGAAGCACATCGAGAACCTGGAGAGCAACATCGAGCAGATCGCAGAGAGCATAAGGCGGGCTGAGAGGAACAGGGGACTCATTGAGAGGAAGGTGAAGGAGACCCTCAGGGAGATCAAGAGGGAGGAAGGCCTGATCGCCTCGCTAAGGGAGAGGAAGGAGAGGACCCTAAAGGAGATGGAACGCCTCAAGGGGGAGATCTCCAAGCTCTCAGGGAGGAAGCCCTCCGACGTGGCGAGCCTGGAGGTTCAAGCGGCTCAGCTGGATAAGGAACTCGAGGCGCTGAGGAAGGAGAGGGGAGAGCTGGAGAGGGAGAGGCTGATGGCCAGGGGGAGGCTCGAGAGCCTCATCAAACCTAAGATCTCGGATCTGGAGAAGAGGCTCCTCTCGGCGGCCGACTCCCTGAAGGCCCTTGAGGAGGAGAACGTAAAGGTCAGGGGCGAGCTCGAGGAGGCTGAGAAGATCCTGAGGGAGCTTGAGGAGGAGAGGAGCGCGCTCACCGAGGCGGTGGAGTCCACGAGCAGGGTCATGCGTCTTCACCAAGAGAAGATCAAGGGGATCGAAGCCGAGATCGAGAAGATTGAGAGGCGTATGGGCGCCCTGGAGCAGGAGAGGATGGAGCTCTCACTGGAGGTGGAGAGGAGGAGGCTACACGTGGAGCAGCTCATGAAGGGTCTGAGGGAGCTGGGACAAGCCGAGCCGATCCCCACAGGGGAGGACGAGATCAAGGGGTTCGAGAGGGCGCTGAGGGCGGTCCGCTCAGAGATCGAGAGGATAGGGGCCATCAACCAGCTCGCCGTGGAGCAGTACGACGAGCAGATGAGGAACTACAAGCAGCTCTCCATCAGGATCAACGAGCTGGAGGAGGAGAAGGCGTCCATACTGAAGTTTATAGAGGAGATAGAGGAGGAGAAACTGAGACATTTCATGAAGTCCTTCAACGAGATCTGTGAGAACTTCACCGAGTTCTTCTCAAAACTGACCGGCGGTGGGGAGGGGCGTCTCGAGTTCCAGAACCCCCAGGACCCCTTCTCCGCTGGGATAGACCTCTACGTACAGTTCCCGGGGAAGCCGATGCGGCTGGCGAGTGGGGCGAGCGGGGGGGAGAGGTCGGTCGCGGCCATAGCCTACCTCCTCGCGATACAGAAGTTCCTCAAGGCCCCCTTCTACCTCTTCGACGAGATAGACGCTCACCTGGACGACCTCAACACGGACCGGCTGGCGGAGGTCCTCAGGGAGAACTCCGCTGAGGCCCAGTTCATCGTCATAACCCTCAAGGACGCGATGATAAACAGGGCCGAGCGGGTCTACGGCTGCTTCAGCAGAGGGGGGAGGTCCAGGGTCGTCACGCTGCCGAGGTTGGAGGTGGTGACGTGACGGCCGAGAAGCCCTACTACCTCCGCCCGCCCTGGGACGTCCTCTTCAAGATCACCAAGCTGGAGAACGTCAACCCCTGGAGCATAGACCTCGCCTACCTCCTCATGTCCCTCCTGGAGGAGATGTACAAGGCCGGGATCGACTTCAGGCTCGCTGGGACAGCCGTCTACTCCTCCGGGCTCCTCTACCTGAAGAAGGCGGAGCTCCTCCTAAAGCTCGAGGAGCCACCCCAGAAGAGGAAGGAGAAGGCGGAGTTCTACCTCCCTCCGCCCATAACCCTCCCCTTGAGGTTCGAGCTCCCCTCCACCACCCTCAAGGACCTCATCTCGGCCCTTGAGAGGGCGCTGATGGAGGGTGAGACGGCGTCAACTAAGCCCAAGCCCCCCATCCTACCGGAGCCCATCTATGATCTTCCAAAGATAGACCAGTGGCTCGTCGAGATCAAGGAGAAGGCCGAGGAGCTCCTGGAGAGGATCCGAGATATGTCCCTGCGCGGCGAGGAGGTGCTCTTCTCGAGGTTGGTGGAAGGGAGCGACAGGCTTCAGTATATCAGGACCTTCCTCCTCCTGCTCTTCCTCGCCCAGAGGGGGGAGATAGACCTCCTGCAGGAGGGGGAATCGGATATCATAGTCAGATTGGAGGTGGATGAAGATGAGGAAAGATGAGATGAATAGAGACGCGAGGAGGATGGCTCTGATAGAGGCGGCTCTCTACGCGGCGGGCCGCCCCTTAGAGCTGAAGACCTTGGCCAGGATAGCTGGGACCAGGTCGGAGAACGTCGTGCTGAGGCTCATAGGGGGACTGGCCAGGCGGTACGAGGAGGAGGGGAGCGCCCTGGAGATCAAGGAGCTCCCGGGCTCCCGCTTCGTCCTGCAGCTGAGGCCGACCTACACAGAGAAGGTGAGGAGACTGGCGAATAAGCCGCTGCTGAGCAGGGGACCCCTGAAGACCCTGTCCTTCATAGCCTACTACCAGCCCATCGAGCAGGGGAAGGTGATAGAGGCCCGTGGGAGGCACGTCTACTCACACCTCAAGAGGCTGGAGGAGATGGGGCTGATAACGAGGGAACGGGTGAACGGGAAGGGGACGATAATCAGGACCACCCCCTACTTCGCCGACTACTTCGGCTTCAGCCATAACCCCCACAGGGTGAAGGTCCAACTGAGGAGGCTCTTTGAGCAGCTGAAGATCCAGAAGATCGAGAACCTGAAGAACAACGGCAACGGGCAGAAGAGACACAAGCCTCTTCTCGGCAAGAAGGCGTCCGTCCTAACCGGGTCCTGGGACAAGCCCGTAGAGAAGACCCTGCTTCCCCAGGACTTCGACGACTCCTGATTCCTTCTTAATACCCGTCTCCCTCGAAAGCCTCATATAGGTCGACACTGTAGAAAACCTACAGCCGAGGGGGTTCAATGGTCTGGCACGGTGACCTCCATAAGAGGAAGAGGACGGGCGGGAGGACTAAGCCCTATAGGAAGAAGAGGAAGTTCGAGAGGGGGCGCTACCCTGTTGAGACGGTGCTCGGGGAAGGGGAGGAGCGGAAAGTCGTCCGGGTGAGGGGTGGCGGGCGGAAGGTGAAGCTCATGGCCGCCAAGTACGCCAACATCTCGGACCCGAGGACCGGGAAGACCGTGAAGGTTGAGATACTCGATGTCATCAGGAACCCCGCGAACATGGACTATAATAGGAGGAGGATCCTGACGAGGGGGGCGATAATAAGGACCGAACTGGGCACCGCCAAGGTCGTCTCGAGGCCGGGTCAGAACGGCGTGATAAACGCCGTCCTCCTACCTGAAGAGTGAGTACAGTTTCTCCAGTATGATGGGGTGCCTCGATGAGGCGGAGGGGGAAGCTCTACCTCTGGCCACTGTATTTTGAGGCCTCACTCTCCCGTCGAGGAGGACGAAGAGTGGCAAGGAAGCTGGCCCTGAGGGGTGTAAAACTTGAGGAAGTCTTAAGGGCCGCGGAGGACCTGGGGCTCCACCCCGAGGTGAGGCCGATAGCCGCTCATCCCTCCCAGCCCTGGAGGAGGTCGGGGGTCGTCCTCGTGGAGTGGGGGCGTAATAAATCTCTTATATTGAGACTTGTTGCGGAGAAGATGCGTGAAAATAGGTCCTCGAAGGGGAAGATTGAAAAACATTAATAAGTGTGAATGCGTTCTTAGTCATAGCCTTTGGGGGGTTTCATGAAGGGTTTTGAGAGAATCGGTGTAGTGTCACACCTCTCTTTTAGCAGTGGAAACCTAATCCTGAAGGCTGAGTGGGAACCCAAGATCGGCGAACCTGTTTATGACTGGAAGAAGAGGAAGATCGGGAGGGTCTTCGACCTCTTCGGACCCGTCGCGTCTCCCTTCATCTCGGTGCACCCAACAGTTGAGAACCCTGAGCGATATGTGGGAAAACCCCTCTACGTGAAGGCCAATAAGAGGTTGGGGAAATGAATGAAGTGGAGAAGAAGAGGTCCCGGGCGATGGTCTGCCCGGAGTGTGGGAGCACCGACCTCATCAGGGATTATGAAGCTGGGGAGATCGTATGTGAGAGATGCGGCTACGTCATCTCCACGATCCTCTTCGACACAGGGCCCGAGTGGAGGGCCTTCGACGAGGAACAAAGGGAGAAGCGGACCCGGGTCGGGGCACCACTGACCTGGACGATCCACGACAAGGGTCTCTCGACGGTCATCGACTGGCACGACTCAGACATCTATGGGAGGAAGCTCAAGCCCAAGCAGAAGGCCCGCATCTACCGGCTCAGGAAGTGGCATAGGAGGTCGAAGGTCTCAGGGGCGACGGAGAGGAACTTAGCTTACGCCCTCTCAGAGCTCACGAAGGTGGCCTACAAGCTCAACCTGCCCAAGAACGTCCTGGAGACGGCCTCCGTCATCTACAGGCAGGTGGTGAGGAAGCGGCTCATCAGGGGGAGGTCGATCCAGGGGGTCGCCGCCGCCTCCATCTACATGGCCTGTAGGCAGTGCAACGTGATCAGGACCCTCGAGGAGGTCGCGAAGGCGAGTAACACCTCGAAGAAGGAGGGGGGGAGGAACTACAGGTTCCTGCTCAGGAACCTGAACACCAAGGTGCTCCCAGTGAATCCCAACAACTACGTCTCGAAGTTCATCAGCCAGCTCTCCCTCTCGGGAAACGCCGAGTCCCTCGCCATAAAGATCATCAAGATAGCCTCGGAGCTCAAGCTGACCAGCGGGAGGGGTCCGGCTGGTGTCGCGGCCGCGGCCACCTACATAGCGAGCCTCCTCACAGATGAGAGGAGGACGCAGGGCGAGATCGCGAAGGGGGCGCACGTCACGGAGGTGACGATCAGGAACCGATACAAGGAGCTCATCCAGAAACTATATATTAAAGTCAAGCTTTAGGCTATCTCTCCCTCTCCCCCTTTATGAAGTCCTCCACCCATCTCTTCGCCTGATCATCCGGAACCTGGACGGGTGGGTGCTTGAAGGCGTAGGAGGAGATGCTGATCAGAGGGCCCCTCACGCCCCTGTCGAGGGCGAGCTTCACGCCCCTTATGACGTCGATGACGACCCCGGCGCTATTCGGCGAGTCCTCCACCTGGAGCTTCGCGTTCACCTTGATGGGGAGGTCCCCGAAGCTCCTGCCCAGGAGCTTGATGTAGCAGATCTTCGTGTCCCCGAGGAAGGGGACGTAGTCTGAGGGGCCGATCCTGGTGGGAACATCGTAGGGGACGAGGCTCTTCACGGCCTCGGTCTTACTGATCCTCTTCGTCTTCAGCCGCTCCTCCACCGTCATATTCTCGAAGTCCGTATTCCCCCCGATGTTCAGCTGGTAGGTCGCCTCCACCTTCACCCCCCTATCCAGGAAGAGTTCCGTCAGGACCCTGTGGAGGATCGTGGCGCCGACCTGGCTCTTGATGTCGTCCCCGGCCACGGGCAGCCTTCTCTCCTCGAACTTCCTTGCCCAAGTTTCATCAGAGGCGATGAACTCGGGGATGCAGTTCACGAAGGCGCACCCCGCCTCCAGGGCCGCCTCGGCGTAGTACCTCGTCCCCTCCCGGCTCCCAACGGGGAGGTAGTTCACCAACATATCAGCCCCACTCTCCTTGAGGACCTCCGCCACATCCACCGGCTCGACCTCTTCCTCATTGTAGACCCTGAAGGAGGACCTCATGTGGGGGGCGACCCCGTCCAAGATAGGCCCAGGCATGACCTCGACGCCCAGTGGCGGGACCTCGGCGAACCTAACCCTATTTGGCTCGGCAAAGATGGCCTCCGAGATATCCCTCCCGATCTTCAGGGCATTTACCTCGAAGGCCGCCACAAACTCGATATCCCTCACTAAGTACCCGCCGAAGTTCACATGCATGAGCCCCGGGATGTTCCCCTCCACCCGATCCTTGTAGAACTCAACCCCCTGGATCAGAGCGGAGGCGCAGTTGCCGAGGCCCGCTATGGCCACTCGGATCTTCCCCAAGGGAACCACCAACAAACATAAAACTGCCTCTCCGTATTTAAATCAGACCTCTCCTCCAGGGTAACTCACTGCTCTTCCCAACTCAAAACACAAGAGATAATAAAATATATGGGATTTGTAGCCTGATCAGAATATACGTCGGTGGGATTTAGAGCTGAAGGACAAGATCAGTGGCTTAGCCAAGGGCTCTGCTCGAGGGGCTCTCATCCTCTTCATCGGGAGGGTCCTCTCAGATCTGGTCGCAGCGATAGGCTCCATATTGGTTGCCAGATTCCTGGGCTCGATAAACTACGGCGTCGTCGGCGTCGTGATGGTCCCCGTATCGATCATGACTCTATTCGGTGACTGGGGGATCAGGCCGGCCATGATAAGATTTCTGGCTCGGTATAGGTCGAGGGGGAGGGATCGGGAGGCGAGGGGGATCTTATTCACAGGACTGCTCGCAAAGTTTCTCATCGGCCTCCTCCTCTCCCTTATAGCCATCCTCTCAGCCCCCTTCCTCGCCACTCGGGTATTCAATAGATCGGATCTGACCCCACTCATCAAGATCGTCTCATTTACCCTCGTCCTGAACTCGCTACTCACCGCCTCCCAGGCCTCCTTTATCGGCTTCGAGAGAATGGAGTTCTACAGCCTTACCATGTTCCTGCGGTCCTCGATGAAGACCCTTCTCTCCCCCTTCTTAGTCTTATTAGGCTACGGGGCTCTGGGCGCCCTCCTCGGGCAAACGTTGAGTCTCCTCCTCACCTCTGTGGCAGCGCTCCTCATGTTATACTTCTCGCTGTGGCGTCCCTTCCGCGGGGATGGCGTCTCCCTGAACTTCCTCAGAAACCTTAGGACCATGCTGAGTTACGGCTACCCCCTCTTCATCTCAACCCTCCTCGCAGGCGCCCTCGCCCAGATCTACAACTTCCTCATGGCCCTACACTGCAGCGAGTCTATGATAGGAAACTACCTGGCGGCCTCGAATTTCTCCGTGCTCATCACCTTCCTGACGATGCCCATCTCGACGGTCCTCTTCCCCGCCTTCTCCCAACTCGACCAGGAGAGGGAGGGGGAGGCCCTCAGGATAGTCTTTCAGAACTCGGTGAAGTATACCGCGCTGGTCACCCTCCCGGTCATCGCCGCCCTCGTCGTCCTCTCCCAGCCCCTCATCCATATCCTCTTTGGCAGAGGCTATGAGTCCGCCCCACTCTTCTTGACGCTCTACGCCCTAAGCTACGTCTTCCTCGGGCTCGGTAGTCTGAGCATAACTAACCTACTCAACGGCCAGGGAAGGACACGGGCAACGATGGCGCTGAACATGGCCTCCCTCTCCGTGGGGCTACCCCTCAGCCTGTACCTCATCCCAAGATTTCAGATCATAGGCCTCCTCATCACGATGATAACGGCCAATATCCCCCCCTTAGTTGTGGGGGCTTGGTGGGTGAGGAGGGACTTCGGGTTCACCGTAGACCTCAACTCCTCCCTGAGGATCTGTGCTGCAACCCTGGCCTCAGCCGTCTTGGTCTACTTCTTCCTTCCCAGGCTGGGGGAGGGGGATGTGATAGCCTTCCTCCTGGGAGGCCTTCTCCTCCTCCTTCTCTATGTCCTCCTCATCGTCTTGACGAGGGCCGTGGGGAGGAATGATATCGCGAGCCTGAGGGAGATACTGACGGAGCTCGGTCCATTCTCATACCTCTTCAACCTTATTCTATCCCTCGCTGAGAAGCTTCTGGCGATAATCCCTGGAGAATGACCCCTGAGCATCCTTTTCAGATGAATCGGAGTTCCCTGAGCTTCTGCAGGACCTTCTCGGCGCCCTCCTCTGGGTCGTCCCTCTCCGTGTCCACTGTAACGTCCGGATTGGGGGGTTCCTCGTAGGGGTCCTGTATCCCCGTCATGTTCGTGATCTCGCCGGCCAGGGCTCGTTTGTACAGGCCCTTCGGGTCCCTCTTGATACAGGTTTCGAGGGAGCACTTCACCCAGACCTCCAGGAAGCGCTCCCCGACGATCTTCCTCGCCCGCTTCCTGGAGCTGATGTAGGGGGAGACGAGGGAGACGAGGACCGCCACCCCATTTCTGGCAAGGAGGTGGCTCACGTAGGCGACCCTCCTTATATGGATCTCCCGGTCCTCCCTGCTGAACCCGATCTCCGGGTCGAGTCTCCTCCTCACCTCATCACCGTCGAGGAGCTCCACCCTCCACCCCATTGCTCTAAGGGCCTTCTCCACCCTCCTGGCAATAGTCGTCTTCCCCGATCCCGGTAGCCCCGTGAACCAGACGACGAAACCCCTCTCCTCCAAGGGGGACTCCCCTCAAAACTATGGGTTGATGAATTTAAGAGTATTTTTCAAGAGGTCTCTTTCAGAAAAAATTTAAATCTCCGGTGCGTCTATTTTGGCGGAGGAGACGTGGAGGGATACAGGGTCATCCCCTGGGGGGAGGTCCACTCCTGGCGCTGTGATGCCTGTGGCCTCTGCTGTAAGGGCTTCAGGGTCCCCCTCAGGATGGACGAGTACGTGAAGATCGCGAGCAGGTTCGGCTACGGCGCGGTGGAGTTCGACCTGGGGAAGGTGTACCTGAAGAGGGGTATCAACGACCGGTGTATATTCCAGCGCTATTGGGGTGGGAAGTGGCTCTGCTCCCTCCAGGCGATGAAACCCCTCGCCTGTAAGCTCTACCCCTTCAGGGTTCTGAGCAGGCCGAAGTACCCGGGCGGAGGCGAGGCCTACTACAACTATCGGGGCGTGGAGCTCTACATCTACCTCGACCCCCACTGCCCCGGGATCAGGCTCGGGACCCCCAGCAGGGAGTTTGTGACCAAGGTCCTCCCCGAGATCGTCGAGATCAGCCTCGGGAAGAGGACGAGGCAGTACTACTCGACGGACTACAAGATACCCTACCCCCTCTTCCGGCTATGACATCAATCGCCCCAGAAATCTTTTAACCCCACTGAGACCATTTCCCTTGGGATGAAGTTCCATCTTTTCCCCGAGGATAAGGTCCACTATAAGTGGGATAACAGCCTGGAGCCGGCGATAAGGGTATCACCTGGAGACGTCGTTGTGTACGAGCTGAGGGAGGTCTCCGACGGGCAGATAACCCCCCAGTCCACGGCAGACGTCCTCTCCCGCCTTGACTGGGATCGGCTGTACCCCCTCGCCGGGCCGACGTACATCGAGGGGGCGGAGCCCGGGGATGCCTTGGAGGTGGAGATCTTGGATATCCACGCGAAGGGGTGGGGGTGGTCCGCGATCATACCGGGCTTCGGCCTCTTAGAGGAGTTCAGTGAGCCGAGGCTGAAGATCTGGGACCTCTCCCCAGGCGACCACACCTACTTCAGGGAGGACATAAGGATCCCCCTCGACCCCTTCTGCGGGACGATGGGGGTGGCCCCACTGGAGGAGGGGAAGCACCCCGTGATGCCGCCGGGGAGGCATGGCGGGAACATGGACCTGCGGCACCTGACGAGGGGGAGCAGGCTCCTCCTCCCCGTCTGGGTGGAAGGGGCCCTCTTCTCCCTCGGGGACGGCCACGCCGCCCAGGGAGACGGGGAGGTCTGCGTCACGGCGATAGAGGCCCCGCTTCACGTGAGTCTCAGGTTCAGGCTGAGGAAGAAGATGGGCCTCCTCGCACCGAGGATCATCACACCCGGGCCGCTCACGAGGAGGTACGACGAGGCCGGGTACTACGTGACGATGGGGATCGCCCCTGACCTCATGGAGGCCTCGAGGAGGGCCGTCAAGGAGATGGTCGAGTACCTTTCTGAGGAGCACCAGATGGAGCCGTGGGAGGCCTATATGCTCTGCAGCATCGTCGTGGACCTCAAGATCACGGAGGTCGTCGATAAGCCCAACTGGATCGTCTCGGCTTATCTGCCCCGGAGTATATTCCTCGAGAAAACAGGATAGGTTAGAGGGGAGGTTGAGTTGTCTAAGGAAGACCTTGATGGGATGAGGCGCTTTATTGAGAAGAGAGTTCCAGAGCTTATGGCTCAGAGGAGAGTGCCTGGCCTCAGCATAGCTGTAGTTGAAGGAGAGGAAGTCGTGTACGCCGAGGGGTTCGGTGTGCGGGATGTCGAGAGGAGTCTCCCCGCCACCCCGGATACCCTCTACGGCATAGGGTCCTGCACAAAGTCCTTCGTCGCTCTCGCAATCCTCCAGCTGGTGGAGAGGGGGGAGATCAGCCTCGACGACCCTGTGAGTAAGTACATCCCCCTCAAGATCGGGATACCGGGGAAGCCGATCACGGTGCACCACCTATTGACCCATTCCTCCGGTATCCCCTCCCTCGGCACGTCGACGATAGCCCTCTCAAGGGGGATCAGGGGGGACGTGGGGATCCCCTTCGGGAGCGCCGACGACTTCTACAGGCATATCAACGGGGCTCAGGAGGAGATAGCGGACGAGCCCGGCAGGAGGTTCTTCTACCTGAACGCGGGGTACCGGATGCTCGGCGATATCATCCAGAGGGTGAGCGAGATGCCCTTTGATGTCTACATCAGGGAGAAGATCCTGAAGCCTCTCAAGATGGAGAGGACGACTTTTTCAAAGGGAGATTTCGAGAGGGACCCGGATAGGATGACCCCCTACATCAAGGACAAGGAGGGGAGGCTGATCCCCAAGAGTTTCCCCTATCCAGATGTGAAGAGCAACCCCGAGTTCTCCTTCATAGCCGCCGCTGGAGGGATGTTGAGCTCGGTGAGGGAACTCACGAACTACCTGAGGATGAACATCGACGGAGGCAGGTTCGGGAATGTTGAGCTCCTGAGCCCTGAGCTCATGGAGGAGATGCAGAGGATACATATAGAGAGGCCTCCAGGCCTCTATGGGAGGAACGGGTACGGCTATGGCTGGGGCGTCATAGAGAACTTCCTGGGACATAAATTGGTCTCCCATGGGGGGTCGATACTGGTGTCCACCGCCTACCTTGCCTTTGTGCCTGAAGAGAGGATGGGTGTCGCTATGGCCTCCAACATCGCGGGCTTTCCCTACGCCCCCATCGCCCAGGGGATCTTCGCGGCCTTGATGGGAAAGGACCCTGAGGAGGTCGTCCCCCTCTTGCGGATATGGAGGAGGATGGATCTGCTTACGGGGACCTACGAGATCTACCGGGGGTTGAGTAGGGTGAAGGTAGTGAAGCATGGTGGCCTCCTATATCTGGAGAGGGGGGGCTGGTTCTCGGAGATGCGCGTCCCCCTGATCCCAGAGAGGGAGGATATGGAGAACTATGAGTTCTATATCTACTCGGAGGGCGTTAAGCAGCCCGTGGAGTTCGTGGTGGAGTCGCCGGAGAAGATAGACCTCTACATAGAGAGAAACCGCTACCACAAGGTCAAGGCGTGAGCGGAGTCACCTCCCTCCCCTCCAGAGCCATTTGAAGTACTCCACGAAGCCCAGGAGGTTCACGGAGGGCGACCGTTCGATAGCTCTCCCTCCAAAATGCCCTGGGGCGGGGAGCCTCCCCAGCATGGGGTCCTCGGACCTCAACCTATCGTAGAGTTCCCCCATCCCCGCCCCCTCCTTGAGCCCCTCTTCGACAACCCTCATCCAGAGCGCCAGCTGTTCCCTATGAGCCCTGAGCCTCTTGACGGCATCATCTGCGAAGCCGAAGTGCCCGTAGCACACGATCTCCGGCCTCAAGGCGGCCAGCTTCTCAAGGCTCCTCATCGCCTTCTCCGGATTGAAGGGCGGCGGGGAGGTAGGTATGACGACATCGAGGTCCCGGTTATATATCCCCCCTGCATCCCCCAGGATGACCACTTTGCCATCGGGGATGTAGTAGCTCTGATGGTGGGAGGCATGCCCAGGGGTCCAGACAACTCTTATCCTCAGTCCACCCCCGAGGTCCAGCTCCTCTCCGTCGACAGAGACCGTGACCCTCTCCTCAGACACGCCCCTGACTTCGCCGTATTCGTCCACACGGTCTCCGAAGAGCCTCCGAGCTGCTGCCTCGAGCCTCGAGGGGTCGACCATGTGGGGCGCCCCCTTGGGGTGGATGTAGAGCCTCGCCCCAGGACAGAGCTCCAGGAGCCTCCAGGACCCCCCGGCGTGGTCCAGGTGGATGTGGGTGGGGGCGACGTACCTCACATCGCTGAGGTCGATGCCCAGGTCCCTTAACGCTTCCACGAGGCCGTCGATCGAGACCGTTGGCCCTGGGTCCACCACGGCCACTTCCTCTCCCTTCACCACGTAGGTGCCGAGGACGCCTCTCCGGCCGTGGTAGCTGGCGTCGATCATGTAGACGCTCCCTCTTACATGGACAACCTTCGGCCTCATGTGTGCTCACTAAGGGGGAGTCCATCCCTCCTAAAATCTTAAGCGGTGAAAGACCGGGCCTTACCTGGGCTCCTCCATCCTCGGGAGGGTCACTCCCTGTTGCCTATAGTACTTCCCCCTGTAGGGCCTCCTCACGGGGCTGGAGAGCCTCGCGAAGACCAGGTGTAGGAACCTCGTCTTGGGGTACAGCCTCACAGGGGCCATGCTCCCCAGGAGTTCGATGGTGAGGTTTCCGGAGAAGCCGGCGTCCACGACCGTGGGGGGGATACTGATGCCGAGGCGGGCGAAGGTGCTCCTGAGTTCGCAGAAGGCCATGAGGTCGTTTGGGAGGGTGATGGCCTCGAGGGTGGTGGTGAGGAGGTGCTCATTTGGATGGAGGATGAAACCCCCCTCATTCACCCTCTCCCTCCTGTAGAACCGCTCGAGCCCGGGGCTCCGGATATCGATCACGGCCCCTGGGTCGATGATCCTCGCGATCTCGTAGCCGATCCTCAGGTCGAGGCCGTTCTCCTTCAGGATCTCCTCATCGAAGGGCTCCACGATCAGCAACTTGTCCTCGATGTACCGTATCAGCTCGGCGTCCGATAGTATCATTCCCCGCTTCCTCTCAGATGCTGAGCCGGTACCTCTCCTTCAGCTCCTGCTTCTTCCCCTCGTTCCAGCCCGTGACGTCGGTGTAGTAGCCCGTGATCCTCGACCACCATCTAACATCCTTGCTCCCGCAGTTGGGGCAGGCGTCGTTCAGGCCGCTGGAGGTCGTCTGGCAGTGGCTACAGATCGTCAGGTCCTTGGTGTAGGCGAAGTAGCCGATCTGGGTCTTGGAGGCTATCCGCTTCGTCATCTTGTAGACCGCCTCGGGGTCGGGTGAGGCCTCCCCCATCCAGACGTGGAAGATATTCCCCCCGCTCAGGATGGGGAAGAACTTATGCTCTATATCGATCTTCTTCCCCAGGGGGATCTTCGCGCCGACGTAGGTGTGGGTTCCGTTGCTGTAGTAGATGGGGAGGTCCCTCTCCCCAAGGGCCAGGAGCCTCTTCGCCTCCTTCAGGTCCCCCTTGATCACCGTCTGGGCTGCTTTCCTGTACTTGGGCGAGACGAGGTCCGCGACGGCGAAGGTCTGAGCGGTGCTCTCTGCCGGCGTCCTCGCCAACCTGATCTTCATCCCCGTCTGCATCTCAAGACCCTTCCGATACCTCTCCATATCCAGCAGGAGGCGGAGGGCGAGCCTCACGGCGTCCTGGCTCTCATGGAGCTGGCTCCCCGTGAAGTACTGGACCATCTCGTTGATCCCCACGACGCCTATGACGTAGACGAGCTCCTTGAAGTCTACGGCTGGGGGCGCCAGCTTCCCGGTCCTCGGGTCCCTCGGCCTCTGTGTCGCGAAGGGTATGAGGTTATTCTCCAGCATAGTCTCCATCCACTGCCTCTTCGCCTTGAAGACCTCGACGGCGAGGCGCATATTCCTCCTCGCCCCCTCGAGGAGCTTATCATAGTCCCCGTTGGCCCTGTAGGCCAGACGGGGCATGTTGATGCTCACGACCTGCCACCCACCCATACTGAAGTGGGCGCCATCCTCGAAGTTGACCTTGGCCTCGAAATCCGGATCCGTCTCCGGCGTCTCGACGAAGTTGTAGGCACAGCACTGGTAGCAGGAGATCCCATGGCCGTAGCCCCTGTACCTGGGGAGCATGTTATCGAAGTAGGGGGCGCCATACTTAGCCACGACCCTGTGGACGAGGAGCCAGAGGTCGTCGTACTCGGGCTTGAAGAACTCTGGGCTGACGTAGTTCTCGTTCTTCGGGAAGTTGAAGGGCTTCCCCCAGTAGTCCCCCTCCAGAGCCACCTCCGTGATGGCCCGGAAGAAGGTCTGGACCTCGTCCTCATAGTTCCCATAGATGTCAGGGCCGACCCTGCCTCTCATGACGACGGGGACGTCCTCCCAGATCTCCGGGACTCCCATGGGGAGCTGGATGTTGCTGAAGACCAGCTGTCCCCCACGGGTGACGTAGGTCTGCGTCAACTCGTAGAACATCATCTGGGCCAGCTGCTTCACCTCTTCGTAGGGAAGTCCTCTCAGGTAGGGCGCCAGGAAGACGGTGTAGTACATGAAGCCCTGGCCGCCGCTGAAGTTCGTCTGCCCCGCCGCCAGGACCTTGACGCTGTGGAGGATCGCCACCTCGGGGTGCTTCGCGGGCCCGGCGACGCTCGACCTGAAGCCTGTGCCGTCGGGGAGGAGCCCGTAGTAGAGGAAGAACCTCAGGTCCCAGTCCTGGCAGAAGGGGCGGGTCCCGAAGTACTCCAGGGTGTGGATGTGGATGTCGCCCTGGTGGTGGGCCGTCGCGATCTCCGGGTCCAGGAGGAGGAGGTACTCCTCCTTGCTCAGCCTGTCGGCCTTCTTCTTATGCGTCGTCTCGGGGTTGGGCTGGAGGTTGGCGTTCTCCCTCGCCTCCCACCCCCGCCCCAGGTCGATCTGATAGGCGTCATAGATGGGGACGCCGACACGGGTGAGGATGTTCCTGTAGATCTGGAACTCCGGGCGCTCCTCAGACCACTCCAAGAGGACGTTGTTCACCACCTCACGTATCAGCGGCCCGCTCACGAACCTCGGCCTCATCGTCTTGACACGTCGCTCGATCTCATCCGCGATCTTCTCCGCGTACTCCACGCTGATCGGCGGAACACCGAACATCTTCTCCGCCAATTGGGTCTCCTCGAGGAGCTGCTCGACGATCCTCCTCTTATTCCAGGGGACGAGGTAGCCGTCGGTCGTCCTGACCATCGGCATGCCTCTGTATCTCCTCTCCGCCTTGAAGAACTGCTCCAAGGGGGGTGGCAGGACCTTTCCCTTACCCCTTCTCCTCGCCCTCTTCATGGAAGACCTCCCTCAATTTATCCTCATCTATCTCCTCCCCCTGAAAGATCTCATCGGAGGTGAGGATCCTCGACCCCACCTCCAGGATCGGCGGGTCCGAGAAGATATTCCTCATGATGAACTCCACCTGAACCTCGGTGTCGAAACTCCTCTCCTCAAAGGGTATCCCCCTCCTATTCAACCAATCCTTCAAGACCTGGCAGTGGGGACACCCAGGGAGAGTATACACCCTTACAGACTCCGAGGTCATAATTGATAACCCTCCCTCATGCTATCTAAAGAAGATCAACCTCACAGAAGATCACCCCCAGCCCCATCTTCCTCAGACACTCTTCTCTCGATCTTTACCTCCTCCTTCGTACGGGGGATTATTGGCAAAGGTGACGCCGGGCTCATATCCTTGTCACTCTTAACCCCTCCGAAGACCTTCCTTATCTTGAACTCGCTCTGCTTACCCTTATTCCACTGGGAGACTGGGCGGAAGTATCCTACGATCCTGGAGTAGACCTCACAGGCAGCACCACAAGTCGGACATCTAAAGTGTTCTCCTGAGATGTAGCCATGGGTTGGACACACGCTGAATGTTGGAGTGACGGTGACATAGGGGAGGTGGAAGTTCTTGAAGATCCTCCTTATCAACTTGGAAGCCCCCTCCCATGAGGTGTATGCCTCCCCCAAGTATATATGAAAGACCGTCCCACCCGTGTAGAGCGGCTGCAGCTGATCCTGGTGACGGAGGGCCTCCCCAAGCGATAATTCATGGTCCACTGGGAGCCATGTGCTGTTGGTATAGAAGGGCTCGGCGCCACTGGCTAAGAACCTCTCATTCGCGACTATTATATCAGGGTACCTACTCTTATCCAACTTCGCTAAGCGGTAGCTGCTCCCCTCGGCCGGGGTCGCCTCCAAATTGTAGATATTTCCCGTCTCTATCTGATAGTCGGCGAGTCTCTCCCGCATGTGCAGGAGCACCTTTCTGGCGAAGGCCAACCCAGCATCGCTCTCTATCCCCTCGCCGAAGAAGTTCAGGCAAGCCTCATTCATTCCTAATAATCCTATCGTTGAGAAGTGATTCTTCCAATAACTCCCAAATCCTTCCTTGATGTGTCTGAGATAGTGCCTGGAGAAGGGGTATAGGCCGTATTCCGTGAATCGTTCCACCGTCTTCCTCTTGATCTCCAGGCTCTGCATCGCCAGGTCCATGAGGTGATCGAGTCTTTCGAAGAATTCGTCCTCTTCCTTTGAGAGGTATCCCAGCCTTGGCATGTTTATCGTGACTACCCCGATGGAGCCCGTTAGGGGGTTAGCGCCGAAGAAGCTCCCTCCTCTCTTCCTCAGCTCTCTGTTATCTATCCTCAGCCTACAGCACATCGACCGGACATCCTCTGGCTTCATATCCGAGTTGATGAAATTGGAGAAGTATGGAGCCCCGAACTTTGCGGTCAACTTCCATAGAGGCTCATAATCCCAAGGGAAATCCTCTGTGACATTGTAGGTTGGTATCGGGAAGGAGAAGATCCTGCCCTTCGCATCACCTTGGAGCATGACCTCGAGGTAAGCCTTGTTGAACATCTCCATCTCTTCCTGGAAGTCCCCGAACACGGAGTCTTGTATCTTCCCACCGATTATTACTCCCTCATTTTCCATGAACCTCGGAACCCTCAGATCCATTGTTATGTTGGTGAAGGGCGTCTGACCCCCGACACGAGTGGGGACGTTCATGTTGAAGAGGAACTCCTGCATCGTCTGGAGGACCTCTCTGTAGGTCAGTCTATCTTCTCTGATATAGGGGGCGAGATACGTGTCGAAGTTGCTGAAGGCCTGAGCACCGGCGGCCTCACCTTGGAGGGTATACATGAAGTTGACGACTTGGCCAAGGGCGACGCTGAAGTGCTTTGGGGGCTTACTCTCCAATTTGTTTGCGACCCCGCCGAACCCTTCCATCAACAGATCTGGCAGGGACCATCCAACACAATAGGGGCCGAGAATGCCAAGGTTGTGGATGTGAAAGTCTCCATTAATATGTGCCCTCCTTATCTCCGGGGGGTAGATCCGCATAAGCCAGTACTGGGAGATGACCTTCGAGACGAGATAATTGTTGAGCCCCTGCATCGAATATCCCAGATTGGCGTTCTCTCTCACATACCAGCTCATCTCTTGAAGATACTTATCGACCATGTCCCCTGACTCCAAGAGGAAGGCCAGCTCCCGGAGTTCCTTCCTCTTCTCCCTGTAGAGGATGTAGGCCCTCGAGACTTCGTAGAACCCGTTCTTCATCAGCGTATGCTCTACCAGGTCCTGTATCTCCTCAACCGTTGGGACGCCTTCCTCCCCGTACCTCTCATACAGCTGGCGGACGACCTCGTCGCTGAGCCTCTTGTGGATCTCTCCATCCTTCTCCCCAACTGCATTAAAGGCCTTGGATATGGCTATGGTGATCCTCCTCTGGTCAAACTCCTCAAGTCTGCCATCTCTCTTCCTTATATACCTCGGATGTCTTATTTTTTCAACCGATCTTTGCAATTCCTTATCCATCTTCTTTGCCCCAGAGTTGGCGATTTAACGTTGAAAGATGCCATTATCTGTTCCTACTTGACCCCTCCTCAACCAAGCCTTGGGGAACTGGTTGGGGATATCCTGTAGGAGAGTAGATACCGTAACCTCCTTAGAGGACATGAATACTAAGCCTCCGCATCAAAGGCTAAGATCAACTTTTGAAAATCATCCTATAAAAAGTTGTTCATCTTCGTTAATACTTCGAAGATCGATTTTCGACGTCTTTCTTCGAGTTATTTAAAAATAGAGTATTATGCTGATATAATTATGTATGTCCAATATTTTTGTAACAATTGATCTTTTTAGTGTTCTTCCAAAAAATTCTTAAGTCCCCTCACAGATACCCTTTATGCGGAATCTGGGTGATTATCGGGTTTGACTGTCATAGTCTGCCTTGTGGGTACGCATTTCAGGAGGCCCTTCGAGGGGATCAGGTACTGGAGTAAGAGGAAGGGCATAACTCGCCTCTACCTCCTCTACAGCGATAAGGAGGCTGAGGACGAGACGAAGGTCTTCACCTACATGTCCCGTAAGAACGCCCTGGACCTGATGGAGAGGCTGGAGATCCTCGACCCGATCCTGGTCGGCTTCGACCCGATGGACTACAAGGATACCTTCAAGAAGATCTACGCGATCCTGGCCAGGGCGAGGGAGGAGGGGGAGGAGGTCCTTATAGATATCACCTCAACGACGAATATCGCTGAGGGCGCCGCCCTGACGATCGCCTTGATGTTCAGGAACGCCCGGGTCTACACCGTCCCGGCTGCACGCCCCGCCTGGTATGTGAAGGGGAAGCCCGAAGACCCGGAGTTCCAGAAGTGGTTTGAGACGGCGAGGAACGTCCCGAGTCTGGAGCCGTTGGAGATCAAGCTGCCTGGGTATAGGCTTGAGCCGCATAGCGAGAGGGAGAGCAGGATCTGGGAGCAGGAGAAGAGGCTGTTGATCCTCTTGAGGGAGCATGGGGGGCGGGCTGATTCCATAAGCGAGATCATCGGATGGTTCGGCTATAAGAGTCCGAACTCCACGCTGAGGAACCGCTTCAGCAGGATCGTGGCACGGTTGGAGGAGAAGGGCCTCGTGAGGGCTGAGATGGGGGCGAAGTTGAAGGGCGTCCGTCTCACGGAGTTCGGCGAGATCTTCGCCGAGGCCCTGACGGAGAAGGGCTTCGAGTGAGGATCCTTCCTCGAGCCCCTGATATTTTATCCCCTGATCATGTAAAATCCCAGGGCCCTGTCACGGTCTTTGATAGGAGGATTAAAAGCCCTGTTATAAGGACTAATATATTAGAGAGTATTACGAAGTCTCTCTACGGAATTCTGTTCCTCGCGATCAGGTAGACGCAGAGGGCGATGGCCAGGTCTAAGAGCCAAGCTAGGCTCCACGTAACCCCGCTTTTGCCCCAGAGGGGGAGGGTGGGTGAAGACCCTTCTCCGGAGAGGGATTCCGCCATATTCAACTCCCTCCTTAAGACCTTCACTCCCTCCTCCGGCAGGATAGATATGAGCGTATATCCCAAGATCGCCGCTATCAGGATGTACACCAGTATCTTGGAGGCCCGCTTCATCCCGCAGAAGGATCTCCCTGAACACCCTTTTAATACTACTCTTTAGAACACCTCTCTGCCCCAAAGGGATCCTGCTAATGGGGGTGGAGGACTCCTATTATAGAAATTTCTCCCTCCATATTCTTATCGTCTCGTACCATAGGATGATCGTGGGGACTGTGCCCAGGAGGAGGGTTGCGACGTTGTACCTTGAGAGGGTCTGGGGGAACTGGATGAGGTAGGTAATGAGCATCGTGGTGAGGAGGACGGCGTAGAAGAGGTACCTGGGGAGCATGAACCTGCCGATCATGACGAAGTGGCGGAGGATCCCGACCCTCACCTCCCTCGCAAGGAGATACTGACCCCGCTCCTTCCTCACGAGGCCGAGGTTCACGAGCTTCTGCAGGTGGTAGGAGGCGACGCTGGGGCTCGAGAACCCGAGCATCCTCTGGACCTCCCGGACTCCCACGCCCTCCTCATTCGCCCTCCTGAGGAGGTAGAGGTAGACGAGGAGGGTCTTACCCTTCAACAAGGCCTCGATCTCGGCGTCGCTCAACCCCGAGTTCAAGCCAGGCAGCTCCAGAAATAAAATCCCCCTTAAGGAATAATAGTTTTACTAAACGCTACAATCCGCGACCTCCATGATGTTCATCCTCGGCAATCGGCTCAAAGGAAGGCCTGCTATCCTCTGAGATGCTTCAAATGACAAAAAGAGAAGGTCTGTGAAGATAAAGCGTTAACTTAGATTCTAAAATCTTCTTCTGCGCTTCTGGAAGCACTCACGGCAGTAGACCGGACGACCTTCAGTGGGCTTGAAGGGAACTTCACATTCCTTCCCACAATCGGAGCAGATGGCCTTATGCATCTCCCTCGGACCGCGGCCGTAGCTGCGCCCTCTGTAACTCACACTTCTCACTCCTCTTCGATTAGTTACACCCAGAATACCGGGAGGTATCCCAAGTATACGCCACAATAGGTAGGGTCCACACTATTAAAGCTTTGTATTCCCGTTGCGGGGTCCTCGATGGGGGGAAAGAGTTTATATCCACGGACCCATCTCATCCCTCTGAGGACTTGGTAGTGACGATGAAGAGAGAGCCGGTTTCTAAGCTCACCTTCGATTCGATGGGAGACTTCAAGTTCAGAGCGGCCTATGAGGCCTACTCCAAGGCCTGGGACGGCCTGCACAGGGTCGAGGAGAGGCAGAGGCTGAACAACCTGATCTCCAGGCTCTCCAAGGAGGAGATAAGCTACTCCCACTTCTACCGCGAGGTCAATCAGTATCTGAGGGACCCCGGGAGGCAGGAGTTCAGGAGGGTGAGGATCCACGGCGAGAGGAAGCGGGACTACCGGAGGAAGGAGCAGAGGAGATCTCGTCAGAAGCGGCATAAAAGGTAACGCCCAGGCGGTCTTGGAGAGGAACTTGGAGTAGACAACTTTATATTTGTAGTGGATATCACCATCTTTGGTGCGAAGGGTGCCCGGTGACTGCAAAATTTAGACCAGATTTTGCGCTCCACCACGGACCCGTGTCATGTTTAAGAGTCGGTATTTCCTTATATCGGGGTTGATTAGGGGTGTTTAAGGAGATAGATAGCTCGCTCAACTTTCCGGAGCTTGAGCATAGGATCCTCAAGTTCTGGGAGGAGACGGACGCCTTCAGGAAGAGGCGGGAGATGAATAGGGGGAAGAAGCGCTGGTCCTTCATAGATGGGCCGATCACGGCGAACAACCCTATGGGGGTCCACCACGCCTGGGGTCGGACCTACAAGGACCTCTTCCACAGGTACAAGGCGATGAGGGGCTTCGACACCCGATACCAGAACGGCTTCGACTGCCAGGGGCTCTGGGTCGAGGTTGAGGTTGAGAGGGAGCTGGGCTTCAAGAGCAAGAAGGACATCGAGGCCTATGGGATCGCGGAGTTCGTCAAGAAGTGCAAGCAGAGGGTCCTCCGCTACGCCGCCGTCCAGACGGAGCAGTCGATCAGGCTGGGCTACTGGATGGACTGGAACGACCCCGAGGAGCTCAGGATGTTGGCTGAGAAACTTGAGGACCCCGACCAGGTGATAACCCTCCAGGGACCTCAGGGCCCCGTGACCGGCAGGGTTGAGATGCTCGTGGGGCGGTTGGGGAGTCCAGAGCTCGGGGGCTCCTACTTCACCTTCTCGGATGAGAACAACTACATGATCTGGGCCTTCTTGAAGAAGTGCCATGAGCGGGGCCTGATCTACAAGGGGAGGGACGTCATGCCCTGGTGTCCCCGCTGCTCCACTGCCCTCTCCCAGCACGAGATCGTCACCGAGGGATACCGGGAGATCACCCACCCCAGCGTCTTCGTGAAGTTCCCCCTCAGGGGGCGGGAGGGTGAGTCCCTCCTCATCTGGACGACGACCCCCTGGACCCTCACCTCCAACGTCGCCGTCGCCGTCCACCCCGACCTCACATACGTCAAGGTCCGCAGGGAAGGGGAGATCCTCTACCTCGCGAAGGGTACCCTCCCCTCCGTCTTCCCCGACGGCGATTACCAGGTCCTGGAGGAGCTGAGGGGCGCCGAGATGGAGGGATGGATCTACGACGGCCCCTTCGACGAGCTGCCGGCGGAGCAGCGATCCGGGGCGGTGGAGGCCCATAGGGTGATCCTATGGGAGGAGGTCAGCGAGGAGGAGGGGACGGGGCTCGTCCACATCGCCCCGGGCTGCGGGAAGGAGGACTTCGAGCTCAGCAAGCGTTACGGTCTACCAGCAGTCGCCCCCCTCGACGACTTCGGCGTCTTCATCGAGGGCTTCGGCTGGCTGACGGGGACCCACGTCTACGACTCGGCTGAGCCGATCATAGAGAACCTGAAGGAGAAGGGCCTCCTCGTCAGGAGGGAGGACTACACCCACCGGTACCCCGTCTGCTGGCGGTGTGGGAGCGAGCTCGTCTTCAGGCTCGTCGACGAGTGGTTCATCTCCATGGGGAAGAAGCTCGGCAAGCCGCTGGAGGAGGTGACGGAGGAGGAGAAGAGGGAGAACCTCCGCTATCAGATCATGGAGGTCGCGAAGAGGGTGAGGTGGATCCCGGAGTTCGGGCTGAAGCAGGAGATGGACTGGCTGATGAACATGGAGGACTGGATGATCTCGAAGAAGCGGTACTGGGGGCTGGCACTCCCCATCTGGGAGTGCCCCAACTGTGGGCACTTCGAGGTCATAGGGAGCAAGGAGGAGTTGAGGGAGAAGGCCGTGGAGGGGTGGGAGGAGTTCGAAGGTCATACCCCCCACCGCCCCTGGGTCGACAAGGTGAAGATCAGGTGCCCGAAGTGTGGCTCCCTCGCCTCCCGCATCCCCGATGTGGGGAACCCCTGGCTCGACGCAGGGATCGTCGCCTACTCGACCCTCAACTACCGGAGGGACAGGGAGTACTGGAGGAAGTGGTTCCCCGCCGACCTCGTCACCGAGTGCTTCCCCGGACAGTTCAGGAACTGGTTCTACGCGATGCTGACGATGAGCACCGTGATGGAGGGGGAGACCCCCTTCAAGACCTGCCTGGGCCACGGCCTCGTCCTCGGCGAGGATGGGAGGGAGATGCACAAGTCCTGGGGAAACGCCATCTTCTTCGACGAGGCCGCGGAGACGATGGGCGCCGACGTCATGAGGTGGATGTACTGCACCACGAGGCCCGAGAGCAACCTCCTCTTCGGCTACAAGCGGGCGGACCAAGTCAAGCGGGAGTTCTTCATCCCCCTAATAAACGTGGCGAACTTCTTCGCCATCTACGCCAACCTCGACCACTGGACCCCCGAGAAGTCCTCTGAGGAGTACACCCCCCTCGACCGGTGGATCCTCTCCAAGCTCCACAGGCTCATCCAAGAGGTGACTGAGGGGCTGGAGGACTACAACCCCTACACACCCGCCTTGAGGATCCAGGCCTTCGTGGATGACCTCTCGAAGTGGTACGTCCGCCGCTCGAGGAGGAGGTTCTGGAAGAGCGAGGACGACGTAGATAAGAGGGTCGCATACACCACCCTCTACACCTGCCTCAAGACCCTCCTGAAGCTCATCGCCCCCTTCACCCCCTTCATAGCCGAGGCCCTCTACCAGAACCTCGTCAGGAGCGCCGAGCCCGAGGCCCCGGAGAGCGTCCACCACAACGACTGGCCGACGGCGGACCCCTCGATGATAGACGAGGACCTGATGGAGGCCATGGACCTCGCAATCCTGGCAAGCAGCCTCGGACGGTCGGCGCGTAACAAGGCGGGCATAAAGCTCCGCCAACCCCTCCTCGAGGCGAAGGTCCTCGCAGAGGAGGGTCTCTTAGAGAAGCTGAGGCCCCTGGAGGAGCTGGTGAGGGATGAGCTGAACGTGAAGAGGCTGGTCCTGACGAACGATGAGGAGGAGGTCTTCGAGTACGAGGTCAGGCCGCTCTCCCACATCCTGGGGAAGAAGCACGGGAGGCTCTTCCCGAGGATCAAGGAGGCCTTCTCCAAGATGGATGCGAGGTCGCTGGCCTCAAGGTTCCTGAAGGGGGAGGGGGTCGAGGTGAGCGTCGGGGGCAAGGCCATAAGGGTTCTCCCCGAGGAGGTGGAGGTCCAGAGGAGGCCGAGGGAGGGGTACGTCGTGGCGGAGGACCCGCGGATGGTCGTGGCGATCTGGGTGGAGATCTCGGAGGAGTTGAGGAGGGAGGGCCTCGCGAGGGACGTCGTCCGCAGGATACAGTACCTGAGGAAGGAGGCCGGCTTCCAGATAGACGACTACATAGAGACCTACTACGAGGCCCCCCCACAGCTCGCAGAGGTCTTCCAGATCCACAGCGACTACATCTCGGCCGAGACTCTCTCCAAGGCCCTCATAGAGGGGGAGCCCCCCGAGGGGGCGCACACGGCGGAGTTCGAGATAGACGGGATGAGGCTGAGGCTGGGCCTCGTGAAGATCGAGGAGAAGGCTTAGGTTATCACGTTCTGGAGCCCTGCCTCCTCCGCTATCTCCAACGCCCTCCTCCGCTCCTCCCTCGTCAGCCTCCTCCTCAGCTCCTCGATCTTATGGGCTTGGTACTCCGGCCTGTACTGGAACATGACGTTCACCCTCACCCACCTCCCGAGGTTCTCCGCGATCCAGTGGAGGATCGGCCTGGTGCAGCACTCCAAGTGGCCGGGGAGGACAAGGACCCTGATGATGACCTCCCCGTACCTCACGGCGGCGAGGTGATTCCGTGTGCAGGCCTCCCAGTACCCCGGCGCCTCCGAGATCCTCACGGCGCACTCGTTGTTTCCATACTTGAAATCGAGTAGGTAGACATCTATGAAGCCGGCGAGAAGTTCCGCCGTCTCGAGGCTGTAGTAGCTGTTGCTGTTCCAGACCGTCGGGATATTCACCCCGACCTCCCTCATCGTCCTCAGCCAGAACCAGGTGTAGGGAGTAGGCTCCCCTCCAACCATGTTCACATTCCTGCAACCCCTCCTGTGGAGGCCCTCCACGACCCTGGCGAGGCGCTCCGGGGTGTAGCTCTCCCCCTCCTCATACCACTGGGAGATGGTCCAGTTCTGGCAGTGGATGCAGCGGATAGTGCAGCCGCAGGAGAAGACCGTCCCGGAGGGGACGAGCTCGGGCTCCTCCCCCATGTGGGCGAAGATCGTGGAGACGGCCATCTCGATCCCGCATCGGCAGTACCCCTTCTCCCCCTCCAGGCGGTTCACGCCGCACCTCCTCTCGCAGAAGTGGCAGTGGGACATGATCCGGCGTCCCAGCTCGATCTTCAGGTCGAGGTAGGACCTCTCATCTTCATCGAGGTCCTTGAGGCTAAGCTTTCCCTCGTCGATCTCCTTCTCCACCCGATAGTATCGTCTCGTCGCCTCCCTGTGCATTCTCCAGAGATCGGCCGTCGAGTCGTCCTCGCTGAAGTCGACGGGGAGCCTCTTCGCTATGAGGAACTTCGCGGTCCTCCGCCCAGCCAGGATGCCCAGATACCTGGGGAGGCTCCTCTTCACCTTGCCGTCCCTGAGGACCTCCACCGCGTCCGGGCGCATCAGCCGCCACATGATGTTGCTCCACTATATTCTCTGAGGGGAGACATAGAAGCTTTGCCCCCGAGGAAAGGGTTATTAGCCTCGGGAAGGAGGATCACATGGGATGAGGAGGGGAGGGTGACGGAGAGAGAGGCGAGGTTCTTCGAGCCCTTCGGGGATAACCTCGTGAGGTGCACCATCTGCCCCAGGCGCTGCGTGATCAAGCCCGGGGAGAGGGGGTTCTGCGGGACGAGGGAGAATCGGGATGGGAGGCTCTACACTCTCACCTACGGGGAGCTGACGGCCCTCGCCGTCGATCCCATAGAGAAGAAGCCCCTCTTCCACTTCTACCCCGGGAGCCTTGCCTTCTCCATCAGCAGCCTCGGCTGCTCCTTCACCTGTCCCTGGTGTCAGAACTGGGAGCTCTCACAGTCACGTCCAGGGGAGATCCCGACGAGGTACGTGGAGCCCGAGGAGGTGGTCTCCCTGGCGAAGAGGCGCGACTGTACGAGCATCGCCTACACCTACAACGAGCCCCTCATCAACCTCGAGTACGTGGAGGACGTGGCGCGGGTGGCTCGGAGGGAGGGTGTGAAGAACGTCCTCGTCACCAACGGCTACATCACCCTCGAGGCCCTGGACGAGGTCGTCGGGCTCATAGACGCCGCCAACGTGGACTGGAAGTCCTTTGATGAGAGGGTCTACCGGGAGTACATCAGGGGGGATCTGAAGAGCGTCCTCGATGCGACGGTGGAGATGAAGCGGAAGGGGGTGCACGTGGAGGTGACCTTCCTCGTCATCCCGGAACTCAACGATGGACCGGAGGAGATGAGGAGGATGGCCAGGTACCTTGTTGATAACTTAGGGCCGGATGTTCCTCTCCATCTCAGCAGGTTCTACCCCCACTATAAGTTCAGGTTCAAGCCCATTACCCCCTACGAGACCCTCGTCAGGAACAGGGAGATCGCCCAGGAAGAGGGAGTTCGCTACGTCTACGTCGGGAATGTCCCAGGCTCCGACTACGAGAGCACCTTCTGCCCCTCCTGTGGCAGGAGGGTCATCGGGAGAGAGGGCTACACCATAACAGGATGGAACCTCACCGAAGACATGAAGTGCAAGTTCTGCGGCGAAACCCTACCCCTCGTGGGGAAAAGGGAGAAGCATCGCCGTCTCCTATTCTTCTAAGAGCCTTCAATTTGGGCCCTCTTGGTCTCCAAGAGCCCCATTATCCCGACGATCTACTTTATACCCTTGGAGGATGCAGACCCTCATGAATGTCTTCCTACCGTACTCCGAAAACCCCTAAGTTCACAACTTAGAACCAGAGGTTAAAATAGAAGTCTGTAGGATTATCTTGAGAGGAGTGTGAGAGGGAAGGGCCTTGGGAGATTTCTCCCCCTACATCTTCGATCCGGACCTGGAGCGGGTGATCGAGGCCGAGTTCTTCGTGGAGGATAGGTACATAGAGTTCGATACCCCCACCTTCATCGTCTCGCCGAGGGAGGGGGTCTACCGCCCCGAGGTAGTGAAGGACTCCTTCAAGAGGGTGGCCAGAGCCTTCCGGGAGAAGGGGTTCCTCCCCTTCCTCAGGCGGGAGGGTGGGCGCCTCATCATCAGGGTCGTCAAGAAGAGGCCCAGTGGCAGGCCGAGCTATAGGTTGAACCTCCTCCTCCTGCTGATAACCATAGGGACGATCTCCCTCGACGGCTACCTGAAGAGCAATATAAGGATATTCACCGAGGACCTGATGGCCAATACCCCCGTCCTCGTCAATACCCTCCTTTTCCTCGTCAGCGTCCTCGGGATCTTCGGGCTCCACGAACTCGCCCATAAGTTCGTCTCCATGAAGGAGAATATAGAGGCCTCGATGCCCTACTTCATCCCAGCTCCCCCTGGACTGGGTGGGACCTACGGGGCGGTGATCATCCAGAGGGAGCCCCCGACGAACAGGGATGAGCTCTTTGACCTCGGCCTCAGCGGCCCCCTCATCGGCTTCTTGGCCACCGTCATCGTCTCCATCTTCGGGATCTCCCTCTCCTTCACAGTCCCCTATAGCAAGTTACAGGAGTGGTCACGGAGATATCCGGAGGTCGCCTTCCAGCCCCTGCCCATGCCCCCTCTGATAAACCTCCTCATCCCCCTCATAAAGCCGATCCCTCCTGGGCAGACCCTCATCCTTCACCCCGTTGCCTTCGCGGCCTGGGTAGGGTGCCTTATAGCCTTTCTGAACCTCCTCCCCATCTGGCAGCTTGATGGCGGCCATATATCGAGGGCGCTTCTTGGGGCCAAGAGACATAGGGTCGTATCCCTTGTTGGACTGCTCGTGATGGTGCTCTGCGGCTTCTATATGATGGCGATCCTCCTCGCCTTCTTCATGTTGAGAGCCAAGCAGGATATAGGGCCCCTTGACGACGTCTCTCCACTCAGCCTCGGGAGGAAGATCCTCCTCTTGGTCTATGTCGCTGTCTTAGCCCTCACCGTCACCGTCATCCGTCCCATCCTCTTCTAAGCCCTTGCCGGAACTGTTACGCAGCCGAAGGGTATGACGATCACCTTCTCATCCTCTAAGGATCCACGAGTGGCGTATCTCAGGGCGTCGGTCGCGGTCCTCCTCGCCTTAATGTTAAGGGTTCTCAGGATGTTATCCGGTAGTATCGAGACGAGGGTGAGTTGGTGATCCTCCAGCACCTCTCTTAGTCGGTAGGCCCTCTCCCCCCCGAGGACATATCTCTTCCTCAACTCTCGCTTCATCTCTCTCAGATCTCTATACTCTGCCATATACCTGCGGAAGTGGGGGTCTCCAGGGCCCTCCAGGCACTCCGCGAGGAGGATGACCTTGCTCTCCCGCCTCCCGAGGGCCAGGAGGTGCTCAAGGGTCATGGTCGCACGATAGAGGGTCCTGTCATAGGGGTATCCACCGGCGCTGACCACGATGAGATCCGCCCTCTTCCCCACGGAGACCGTGTAGGTCTCCTCCGCGACCTCCATGGCTTCCCTCCAACTCCTTCCCAAATCTCCTGAGAAGACCCTCATCAGCCGTCCCCTCGGGTCCGAGACGATGTTGACGGAGAAGTCTACGCCGAGGAGTTCAGCCGCCTCCATAGAATCCTCATGGACCGGGTTCCCCTTCAATGTTGAGAGTCTCTCCACGTCGAAGGACCTCCTCAGGCACGACCAGATATCCCTCTCCAAGGAGAGGCCCGGGAAGAGGATCGCGCTCCCCCCACTATACCCGGCAACTGGATCAGGCTTCACCTCCCCTATGACGACCCTGATATCCGCCTCCACGAACTCCCTGTTCAGGGAGACTCGGGTCCCTCCAGAGGTCTTCCCCACGGTCACCGCCTCTCCCTGGGTCCAACTATGCTGGATAACCCTGACCCTGAGTTTCTCCAAGGACCTGAGCTGTTCCCACAGGTCACTTCTGACGGTCCCGACGGCCCCGGGGGAGATGATGACGGAGATATCCTCGACGCCGGCCTTGGAGAGCTCCCCTACCACCTGTTCCGCGATGAAACCCATGTGGGTGGAGGGGAGGTCCCCGTCGAGGGCCACGGCGGCCCTCTTGCCCTTGCCGCTGACCTCCATCAACCTCGGGGTGCCTATGGGGTTCTGAATGGAGCCCAATATCTCCGCCTCGGGGTCCTCGGCTGCCTTTGCCTCGATCTCCGCGATCCCCAGTAGGTTCCTTATCGGCACGGCGACGTGGACCTCTGTCCTGCCGTAGGGTAGCCAGCACTCGACCATCTCGACCAGACTCTCCTTACACCCGCTCTCTTATTTCCCTGTCGGAGGTTTCTCCTGCCAAAAGGTTATAAAGAGCGGGAGGGAGTGGTAAGATGGGCGTAGAGTTTGGTTTGGAAGGCCGAGAAGGGGGCTCTGAAGGAGTGGCTTTGCAAGGTCCTCATAAAGATAGGGGCGCTCAAGTTTGGGACCTTCACCCTCCCCAGCGGGGCCCTGAGCCCCTACTACATTAACCTGAGGATCGTCCCGAGTTTTCCCGAGGTCTTCCAGAAGATCTGCTCCATCTACCAGCGCCTCGTTGAGGAGGAGATTGGCCTGGCCTCCTTCGAGAGGATAGGGGGGATACCCCTCAGCGCGCTGCCCCTCGCCTCCTGCCTCAGCTTCACCCTCAGGAAGCCCCTCGTCCTGATACGTAGGGAGGGGGAGGAGCATGGGAGGGAGAGGAGGGTCGAGGGGATCCTTATGCCAGGAGACCGGGTCCTGCCCGTGGACGACGTGATCACGACGGGTAGGAGCCTGAGTTATGCGGTGAAGGCTCTCCGCCATGAGGGGGCCGTCGTTGAGGAGGCTGTCGTCCTCGTGGACAGGGAGGAGGGAGGGGTCAGGCGCTTGAAGGAGGAGGGGGTGCGGGTGCACTCTCTGATGACCATCACCGAGGCGGCCGAGACCCTTCACAACTTCGATATCATCACGGAGGAGGAGTATGAGGCCATCCTCCTACGGACGAAAAAATAGAAAGGGATAAAAGGGGTTTCTCACTTCGAGAGGATCTTCTCCAGGCACTCGAGGAAGTAGGTGATATCCTCCTTCTCTATGCCCCTATGGGTCACTAATCTGATGACCGTCCCCCTCCTCCCACCTATCTTTATTCCGAAGGGGGCCAGCCTCTGGCTCAGCTCGTACCCCGTCATCCCTGTTCCACGGATATCGATGTAGACCATGTTCGTCTGGACGGGGTTCAGGATCTTGATCCCCTCAAACCTCTTCAACCCCTCCGCCAGCATCCTGGCCGTCTCGTGGTCCTCCTTCAGCCGGTCGACCATCTTCGTCAGGGCGATGATCCCGGGTGCTGCGATGACCCCAGCCTGACGCATGGTGCCGCCGAGTATCCTCCTGATATTCCTCGCCCTCTCGATGAACTCCTCCGTCCCACAGACCAGCGAGCCGATGGGGGCGCTCAGTCCCTTGGAGAGGCAGAACATCACCGAGTCCGTGTACCTCGTCAGCTCCCGCACGTCTATGCCGTGGTACACTGCGGCGTTGAAGATCCTTGCGCCGTCGGTGTGCATGGGGATGCCGTGGTCCTGGGCCACGTCCCAGATCGCCTTCGTCTGCTCCGGGGAGAGGGCGATCCCCCCCGCTGCGTTATGGGTGTTCTCTATGCAGATGAGGGAGGTCCCGGGGAAGCCTGGACGCCTGGGCCTTATGGCCGCCTCCACTTCGTGGGGGTTCATGCATCCATCGTCATCCCGGAGGGGTCTGGGAACCAGCCCCCCGATGAGCGAGTAGTGTCCCCCTTCTATGTTGTAGATGTGGGAGCGTGCCCCGAGGATGATCTCCCCTCCCCTCTCCGTCTGCGCCAGGATCGAGACGGCATTCCCCTGGGTCCCGCTGGGGACGAGGAGCGCTGCCTCCTTCCCCATCTTCTCAGCCGCCAGCTCCTCGAGTTTGATGACCGTCGGGTCGTCCCGCCATCCATCGTCGCCGAGGGGCGCCGTCAGGATGGACTCCAGCATCTCCCTCGTGGGGAGCGTGACTGTATCACTCCTGAGGTCTATAATCTTCATGAATCACGGCCTCCATCCTTACACAATTCCATGGATTGGGGAGGGTCTATATAAGAACTCTCTCCCCTTTAGGTGGTCCACTAACGCCTAAGAGATTCGTATCTCCTCAGGGCCTTCTTGTAGGCGAGCCTTATATGGTCTCTTCCTCCATGGAAGAGGGGTTCTCCATGGCCAGCGAGGAGGATATCCACATCCAACTCCGTGAGGCGCCTCAGGGAGTTCACCATCTCCTCAAGGCTACCGCTCTCCCCCTGATAGGCGCCGTAGAGACCTTCGGGGAAGACCGTGTCGCCGGAGAAGAGGAGGCGCTTCTCTTTGGCGTAGAGGCAGATGCCCCCAGCCGTGTGACCTGGCGTATGGATCACCTCAAGCGGCGCGATCTCCGTCTCCACGACATCCCCATCCTCCACCCTCACGAGGTTGGGCCCCAGGTAGCCGGCGATATACCGGGCATCCATCGGATGGAGGAAGACCTTGGGCGAGGCCAACTCCAATATCTGGAAGATCCCCCCTACATGGTCGTGGTGGGCATGGGTGATCACAACCTGCGCCAGGTCCTCCGGGCCGATGCCCAGGGCTCTGAGCCTCGGCCACACGGCATTAGGCCTATTCCCTACGCCCGTATCGATGAGTGTCACCATCCTCCTCCCGATCACGTAGATGTTGGAGCTCAGCCCAATCCCCTGGATCAGGTGAACTCCCCTCAGCCTCTCATCATATAGACCAAGGTCCATCGACATCGCCGAGTCCCTTAGAAGGTTCTCCGGATCAATCTAAAAAGGTTTGTATCCTTCTTCAAAAGGAACCTAACTTGCTGAAGTTCTTAGCCCCTCTTTTATCCGCACGCGATGGCCTTGACGAAGAGTTTCTTCCTCTTCTTCTCCGCCTTCTCCCCTTTATCCGGCCTCCTGACTGGGGCGACTGCCCTTCTCTCTTCGTCTCCTGGGCAGTTATGCTTCTCCGGTAGGCGGTGTTCCGCGCAGAAGTAGCCGCCGCACCTATTGCATCGGAAGGGCATGTAGACGGGCTCCAGGCAGTAGTAGCAGAAGGAGTTCGCCGGACCCACGATCTCCACGCGGTCAGGGGGCATCTCCGTCTTATGGAGTAGGGCGTAGAGCTTCGCCGAGAGGCGCCTCACGACCTTCTTGCAGATCTCCTCGGGGATCGACTTATCTGGTAGGAGGAAGAGCACCTCGTCCCCCCGTCGCTTTATGTGGACCTCGACGTTGTACCGACCCTCCCTGATGTAGCCCCTCCAGCTCCCTGGGGCGATCTCCCTAAGCCCGAACCCGCCTACCATCAGATCTCTCATAATCTTCAGAGTCAACCCCGCTAAGATGAGTGAGAAGAGGATCCCGGATATCGCTATCAACCCCCTTCGGGTTATACCCATTAGATCGTGGTCACTTCCTCACCTTTAAACCCTTCGAAAGTTCCTGTCTACTCCTCGGCTTCCCATCCCTCCGACCATCTCATCCCCAGGAACCAGGGGAGGATCATGAGGAGGAAGAAGATGAGCATTATAATCGCCACTAACCACCCCCCGCCGCTGGTGAAGATGAAGGGGAAGAGGATGATCGTCCAGCCCCCTGACTGGAGGGATAGGATGGATGCGAGGAAGATGAGGAAGAACCCCACGAAGACCAAGAGCATCCCAACCTTCATCAGTCCAAAGGGGTTGCCGAGGGGGCTGCTGAGCAGGCGCTGTCTCCTGGCGCACTGGAGACAGAGGCCTTCTTCTGGTAGGTAGCAGCGCCTACAGACCACACGGTTACAGACGCGGCAGATATACTCCGCCCCTTCCCGTCCACAGATCTCGCACTTCACCGCCCCGTCCCCTCATCTGGATAGATGGGGTAGGAAGAAGAATAGGAGGAGGACGAGGAGGGCGATGGAGAGGAGGGTCAGGACCCTCATCCGCCCCCTCCCCGAGCCGAATACTATGGGGATGGGACCTATGAAGAGTATGCCGAAGCCTCTCGCCTCTCCCTCCCTCCTCCCCATGGAGAAGACGCTCACCAAGATGATTAGGAAGCCGGCTATGATCGCCAGGAGGCCGGCTGCGAAGAGGATGGAGGAGATGCTCAACCCTTTCACCTAATCGATTATGGGGTGAGACCGGAATCATAAATCTTTCTCCAGGGCCTGAGCCCCAGTTTCCTTAGGAAATCGATGTCCTCAACTCTGAAGAGGTGGCTGACGCAGTTACAGTCGCTGCAGCCGAAGCCCTTGATGGGGTCTCCGTGCCTTGAGACCTCCTCGGCGACCCAACACTCTTCCTTCTCCTCACACTCCTTAACCCAGACCTCCTCTATTCTCGTATCCTTGCTCAGGAGGAGGTAATCTATGTGCCAGTGGGGCCTGCTCCTGACCCCCTGACTATCTGTTCGGAGGTGCCGACCGATCCGTGCCTCAAGGCCGTTCAGCGCCGATCCCACGTAGATGTACTTGCCCGCCGGGAACTTCCTCACTCCGAGGGCGCCCACCCGGAGGTTTATGTCGCATAAAACTGAGACAATAAGGCAGTAGACGCCCCTCAATTCACGTCCCGATCTCCTTCTCCCCGCAACATAAATATTAAATCACCCCTTACCTCCCTCGATGGGCATCCAGGCGGTGATCTTCGACTTCGGCGGCACTCTCGCGGAGGGAGGACTCGAGGTGGCGTCCTTTGAAGCAGATCTATTAGAGTGCCTGAGTAGCCTCGGGTACAGGGTCTCCCGGGCGGATCTGAGGGCCTCTCAGAGGGCAGCCCTCGGTCGTCTGGGGAGGACGAGGGCGAGGTGGAGGGAGTTATCCTTCGAGGATGTCTACGGGGAGGTTCTGAGGAGGCTGAAGATCCCTGTTGAGGAGGAGATCTTAGGCCATCTCTATGAGGTGTACAGGAGGAACTTCACTGTGGCCCTGATCCCGGGAGTAGAGGACCTTCTCAGACGTTTATCAGGGAGATATAGGCTCGCCGTCCTATCTAATACCATGAGCGATATACCTCGACGCTTCCTTATGGCTCAGGGACTTGGAGGCCTCTTCGAGGTCATCGTCTGCTCCAGGGATCTGGGGATAAGGAAGCCCGATGCGAGGGCCTTTAGGTACGTCCTCGATCGGATTGGGGCCTCTCCAAGGAAGGCGGTCTTCGTCGGAGATTCACTGGAGGAGGATATCAAGGGGGCGAAGAGCGTCGGTATGACAGCCGTCTGGGTGAGAGGGGAGAGGGAAGGGAAGGTCCAGGACCTCGATTATCCACCAGACTACGTCATCGATACGGTCCTCGAGCTGCCCCGTGTCTTAGCGACGATGGAAGAGAATTGATTATCTGATGTACAGGTAGATAGTGTGGGTCCTATAGTTCTCCCGGAACCTCACTGTCTTAACGGGTTTCCACCCGGGTATCATGAAGTCATGGGAGACGACGCGGGCCCCCGGTCTCAGCTCCTTCTCCAGCTTCGGCTTCACCTTCTCATTCGCACTCGTGGTGAGGTAGAGGGTGACCACATCCGCGGGGCTCACATCGATGTCGAAGAGGTTTCCATGAATAATCTTGACCTTCTCCTCGAGGCCGAGGCTTGAGACCTTCTCACGCCCCTCCCTCACGAGGCTCAGGTTCAACTCGACCCCGACGGCCTCGGCGCCGAACTCCTGGGCTGCCATGATCAGGATTCGACCGTCGCCGCACCCCAAGTCATATAACTTCTCCCCGGGCTTCAAATCGGCCAAAGTTAGCATCTGCTTGATGACCTCAAGTGGAGAAGGGACATAGGGTGCGATCGAGATGCTGGACCAACTCAAGGCGATCCCCCGTTCCGGAGATAAATTCTTCCCCCCTCCACCTATTTAAGGTTTTTAAGTCTCCATCCTCTACTTTATAAAGAGTGTGTAAGGGATGAAGTATATTCAACTCAAGGACCTGAAGGATCTGGCTATGCTCGTCTCCTCCGCTGCCTCCATAGGGGTGGTGCAGCACCTTCCCCTGAAGGAGGGGCACCTGTACTTCATTATAGGCGGTACCCTGAGCGAGGTCTTCCTCTACTTTGTGAAGTTGAAGGAGAAGGTCGATGGTAGGTACATCATCTATAACACCCTCTCGGGGGAGGTGAGCTTCAGCGAGAGGGTCAGGACGGATCCGAACTTGAACTCCATCCCCATCATAGAGATCGTGAATCAGGATCTCCTCTCGAAGGAACTTGTGGAGACGGTCAATAGCCTGCAGGAGTGGGGTGAGGATGCCTAAGAGGAAGGTCGTCATAAACATCGAGAACGTCGTCGCCTCGGCGACTCTGGACCAGAAGATCGACCTCTCGGCGATTATGAAGGTCTTCCGGAACGTGGAGTACCGCCCTAAGCAGTTCCCCGGCCTTGTCTTCAGGTTGAAGCGCCCGAAGACGGCGACCCTCATCTTCGCCTCGGGGAAGATGGTCTGCACGGGGTCCAAGTCGGAGCAGCAGGCGAGGAGCGCGGTGAAGAAGGTCGTGAGGGAGCTGCAGAACAACGGCATCATCATCCTCTCGAAGCCGAAGATCGTCATCCAGAACATAGTGGCCTCCGCGAACCTCGGCGGCTCCATAGACCTTGAGGAGGCGGTCCGCAGGATGGAGAACGTGATGTACGAGCCTGAACAGTTCCCCGGCCTCATCTACCGCATGGAGGACCCCAAGGTTGTAATGCTCCTCTTCGCCAGCGGAAAACTCGTCTGCACAGGGGCGAAGAACGAGCAGATGGTCAGGGAAGCCGTTGAGAAACTCCACAAGATGCTCGAGGAGGAGGGCCTCATCTACTACGAATAGCCGGCAGTGTCCCCGATAGTGCCCCTCCCGTCATGTCTATAATGGGTTACCGGAGAGTGTAGGATCGTGTCTAAAGACGATCTCGAGGGTCGGGCGTTGAGGATGATCATCGAGGCAGGTGAAGAAGGCATCTTTCAGAGCGAGTTATGGAAGAGGCTCGGGATCAACAGCAGGGAGGGGTCACGCCTCTCCCTCAGGTTTGAGAGGAGGGGGTTGATCAGGAGGGAGAGGGCGTTATATAAGGGACGTTGGACCTACAGGCTTATTTCAAAGAGGAAGAACGTCTCCCTCCGATCGATCGCTGATTGCCCCTGCCTGCTATGCGATGATATAGATAAATGCTATGAGGGGGGGACCGTCTCCCCCATCTCCTGTGAGAGACTCACGGAGTGGATACTCCTACTGGCAAAGAGGGATGGAATGAGAAGCCCCTAACTCGAATTTGGAGGTTTCCTCTTAAATATTTCCTCAAAACATCTTTAGTACTTGACTTGGGGATGGAGGAGAGCAGGGCGGGCGTATCCCTGAAACTCGTCTTATTGTATGTATTACTATTTCTCGGCACCTTTGGGGGCTTCTATGTCCTCAGGGCTCTGATGGGGACGAGATATCCCATCATGGTTGTGGTCTCCGAGAGCATGGAGCCCACCCTCGGGGTGGGGGACTACATCCTCGTCCGGGGTGTGGAAGATGTAAATAGCATAGAGGTGGGTCCCAGGGGCGATATAATCGTCTTCCTCAAGCCCGGCTCCCTAAATGAGTATATCGTCCACAGGGCTGTGGGGAGGATCCCGAGGGATGGCGCCATTTACTTTAAAACGAAGGGGGATAATAACGTGGCCCCAGATTGGTGGGAGGTCCCAGAGTGGAATATCGTCGGGAGGGTCTATGGGAGGGTCCCTCTCGTCGGTTACTTCTCCCTCTTCGAGAGGACCTCAGGGGGCATCGTCACCATCATCGCCCTGGTCTGTTTGGTCCTCTTCATAGATTACATAGTACCACCAGAGAGGGGTGAAGGGGCTTTGATTCCCTCAGGCGAGGAGAAGTGGAGGAAGGATCTCTCCTATATGACTCTCACTCTTCTCCTCCTCTCCTCTCTTCCCTGTCTCCTCTTCTACTTCCTCAAGGGCCTTTGGGTCCTCGTCGACGTCGTCGCTCTCCTCTGCTGGTATGCCTGCGATCTCCTCCTTCCTCTTGGCATAAGGGACGAGGACGACTCCCTCATGCTCTGGCTGTACCACTTCACGCTCATCGTCCTGCCCGTGGGGAGCGACCTCATATACCGCCTCACGGGGATAACGCCGAATAGGTGGTGGTACAAGCCGAGCGGGACAGTCCCCATAATTTGGTTCCTCTCAGGCGAGACCCCCCTCTACTACACCTACCTGACCACGCTTGGACTCCTACTCCTCCCCGGATGCCTGATCTTCTTCCTATCCTGGAGCAAGAAAAGGAGAGGGAGACCCCTCCTCCCCGAACTGTGACTAAGGGAAGGTCATCGTATCCCTCGGGGGGATGAAAGGAATCTCTAAGGAGCTATCGTCTCCTCAGCAACTTAGACAGAACAGCTTCCGAGGCTCCATGAAGGCTCGGCTCCCAGGTCTCCGAGAGTGGTGGGGTATAGCAGTTCTCGGCCTTCGCCAGGTCCCATACGTCCATCCCCGCCCTTATCGCCATCGAGAGGGTGTTTATCCTATGGGTCACCCCCTCCCCCCCTATAATCTGTGCACCGACAAGTCTCAGGGTCTCCCTATCGAAGACGAGCTTCACCGAGAGGTCCTTCGCCCCCGGATAGTATCTCGCCCTCGTCTTCCCCACGACCTTCCCCGAGATCGTCTTAAGCCCCTGAGCCTCCGCCATCCTCTCCGTCAGCCCCGTCGACCCCACCTCTACATCGAGCAGCTTTGAGACGGAGCTATTCAGGACGCCTGGGAAGGTGGTGTATCCACCGGCCGCGTTGATCCCCGCTACCCTCCCCTCCTTGACGGCGGTGGTCCCAACCTGGCTCAGTACGGGGCGGCCGGTGACCAGGTTTATCGCCTCCGCGCACTCCCCCGCCGCATAGACGTCCTCCGCGCTCGTCTCCATCCGTTGATTGACCCGGATCGCTCTCGTCTCCCCGATCCTTATCCCCGCCTCCCTCGCCAGATCTGTGTTGGGCCTCACCCCTGTGGCCATGATGACGAGGTCCGCTTCGGCTCTGCCCCCAGAGAACCTCACGCTATGGACTCGATCCCCACCTTCGATCTCCTCGACCCTGCTCCCCGTGAAGATCCTGATCCCCCCTCCCTCCAGCCTCTTCTGGAGGAGTTGGGCCATGTCCTCGTCCAGCATATTTGGGGCGATCTGCGGAAGCATCTCGACAAGCGTAACCTCCAATCCCCTCTGCCTCAGGGCGACGGCCATCTCAAGCCCGATCAGGCCCCCGCCGACCACCACGGCCGATGAGGCTCTCTTCACTACCTCGAGGAGCCTCTCCCCATCCGCTATCGTCCGGAGCGCATACACGCCCTGCAGCTCCCTCCCCTTGATCGGGGGGATGAAGACCTTCGACCCCGTGGCTAAGATGAGTCTGTCATAATCCATGACCTCCTCCTCTCCGCCGTATTCGATGCCTACCCGCCTCTCCTTCACATCGATCCACTTTGCCGTGGTCTCCAGCCTCAGGTCTATCTTCATCATCCTGTAATAGCTCATGGGGTAAACGATCAGGCGGTTGAAGGAGTCTATCTCACCCGAGATGACATGGGGTATGGCACACCTGGAGTAGGCGGGCTTATCCTCAGACTCGATGAGGACGATCTCAGCCTCACGATTCGTCTTCCTCGCCGCTGAGGCAGCGTTGAGGCCAGCGGCGTTGCCGCCGATGATCACGATCCTCATCCGATGTTCCTCCCTTCTTGAACCCTCTAAAATATCCCATCTTTGTATAAAAAACATCCCCTTCGGGATGATCTATCTCTCTCACCTGCGAAAAGTATAAGGGAGGTCCCCCCTCTTCTTAGTGAGCTAAGATGAAAGAAGTAAAGGTTGTGTTGTATGGGATCGGGGCGATCGGCAGGCGGATGGCGAGTGCTCTTCTGGAGAAGAAGTGGGCCAAGATCGTGGGGGCAGTCGACATCGACCCCAATAAGGTTGGGAGGGACCTCGGGGATCTGATAGGGAAGAAGCCCCTGGGGGTGATCATCTCCGACGACCCGGATGCCGTGCTCTCTGAGGCGAAGCCCCATATCGTGGTCCACACCACCACCTCCTACCTCCGGGACACCTACCCGCAGTTCGTGAAGATCCTGGGGCATGGGGTGAATGTCGTCTCGACCTGTGAGGAGCTCTCCTACCCCTACGTGACGGAGGAGCAGAGGGAGCTGGCCGAGAAGCTGGACAAGCTCGCGAGGGAGAAGGGCGTGACGATCCTGGGGACGGGGATCAATCCCGGCTTCCTCATGGACACCCTCGTAATCACCCTCACGGGCCCCTGCATAAGGGTGGATAGGATCGAGGTCGTCAGGCAGATGAACGCTGCGACGAGGAGGGTCCCCTTCCAGAGGAAGATCGGCGCGGGCCTCACGGTGGAGGAGTTCAAGAGGAAGATCTCCAGCCACGAGATCACGGGGCATGTGGGCCTCGAGCAGTCGATAGGGATGATCGCCGACGCCCTTGGATGGAGGCTTGATGAGGTGAGGGTGGAGCCTGTGGAGCCCGTCATAGCTGAGAGACCTGTGGAGAGCGAGGCGGTCAAGGTCCCCGCGGGGTACTGCGCGGGTCTGAGGCAGAGGGCGATGGGGGTGAGGGGCGGCGAGGCCGTTATAACCCTCGACTTCCGGGCCTACATCGGGGCGGAGGAGGAGTACGACGCCATCACCATCGAGGGGGTCCCCACCATCAGGGAGAGGATCTCCCCCTGTGTCCACGGCGACTACGGCACCGTCGGCATCACGATAAACTCCATACCGAAGGTGATCAAGGCGGAGCCGGGCTTGAAGACGATGAAGGACCTCCCCATACCCTCGGCCACACCCTCAAGGGCTTAAGGGATAGCCAGGGCGAGCCTCTTCTCCCCCCTTTCTTAATATCATAACGAGGTTCACCGGCTTAAAGTAGGCTCTGAACCTATCCATTTTATATATCGAAAGAAGAGGAAAGGTTAGAGGAGGCTTAGTGATGGATAGTGTCAAGGTTTCTGGGTTCATCGTCCTCTTCATAGGCGTCGGCGTGCTGCTCTTCACCTTCTATAGCGCCTACACCTTCCTCATCGGCGTCCTGGAGATACCCTCCTCCGGCAGCCTCATAGACCTCTTCGGGGAGGCCCTCGCCCCACTGATCGTATACGCGATCCGGGCGCTATACCTCGGCATCATGGGGTGGATCGGGTCGATCCTGACGAGAAGGGGCGTGCAGACGGTCACCGCGAGGAGGGAGGAGGCGGGGGTGAGGATCGTGGAGCGGGGGGAGGTGAAAGCGAGGGAGGTCCCCAAGCCCGAGGGCGGCGCGGATGTCAAGGGCAAGAAGCTGGATATAAAGATCAAAGAGTGATGACGCCCAGGTATTGAGGAGAGGGAAGAGGCTCCCATGAGGCAGAGCATCAGGGCACTCGGCTGGACTACAACGATCTCCATGCTCCTACTCTTCGCCTTCTTAGCGACATCCATCTACTCCATGGTCCAAACAGTCCTTATGAACCAGGGCATAGGCCTCGGGGGTGAGCCCCAGATCTCCTTCTCCAACGAGACCCTGACCCTCTCTTTCCCCCTCTACGTCAACAACACGGGGTACTATGATATGTCCGAGTTGAACGTGACGACGGTCCTCTTGGGCCCTCAGGGAGGGGTGATCTCCAGGGCGAGTACCTTCGTGGAGCGGGTGCCGAGGGGGTCGGCGATCACGAGAGAGCATAACATGTCCCTCAGTTTGACGGATATACTCTCCTACGTGACGGACCTGACCCAGGACACCAAGTTCAACATGAGCCTTTCCTTAGGGCTGAGGTATGCCGAGGCCCTCGCCTTCCAGGTCGCCATGATGAACCTCTCGATACCCTGGGGCGCTCCACTCTACAACTTCTCCATCACCGAGGTGAGACCTTTCTTCAACGGGACTCACTACCTGCTTGAGGCCTTCGTGGAGTTCGAGAACCACGCCTTCTTCGACGTGGAGGGGACCGTCCACATAAACGTCTACAACGATAAAGGGGAGTACATAGGCTCCGGGGATAAGACAATCCACGTCCAGGCAGGCTATGGGTACAGCGACTTCATCGAGGTGGTCATAGAGGACCCCCTGAAATTCACGGGGGCAGGATATGTGGAGATCTCCTTCGAGAGCCCCATCTTCGGCCACTTCGACTTAGGGAGGATCTACTATGATTGAGGAGGAGAGGACCGTGGGAGACTGGTTGAGGCTGATCCTTCCACGGGTCTTGAGGGCCGTGGTCTGGGGGTTCATCATGGGCGGGGAGATCTTCTTGCTTCCCCTCCTCTTCCCGAATTTCGGGGGTCCCTTTGGGGAGTACTTCTCGATGACCCAGTTCAGCTTCTCCTACCTCGCCCTCGTCTTCCTCGTCTTCGAGGTCGCCATCCAGCTCTTCCACGGGACGATCATCCAGTACGGCCTCAGCATGGCGAGGGCCCTCATCTCCATTATATCCCTGGTGCTCATCACAAATGGGGGGGTCATGACCTTCACTCTCACTCCCTCCGCTGGACTCCCCCTCCCCCCGGGCTCGGCCCTGGTCTTCACCGTAGACTTCAGAACCATACTCGGCATCTTCCTTATCTTCTCCCTCCTGAGCATCCTGAAGAATCTGCTGCAGGCCGTGGACTTCCTATCTAAGAAGGCTGAGGAGCCCGTCATACCTCCAGAGCTACCTTAAAGGGTCTGCTATGGCGGATCAGGGATGTGGGAACTCTAACTATTTATACCTCGGGCCGGAATCTTAGGTGTGATTGCCGATATGCCCTACTGTCCTAACTGTGGTATAGAGGTCCCTGAGGACGCTCGGTTCTGTCCTAACTGTGGAGTAGCCCTCAAGAGGGGGGTAGGGGTACAGTGGAGGCCTGAGGCGGGCTTCGGGCGCCTCGCCTCCGATCGGCGGATCCAGAGGTATTGGGCGAGGAGGGTCATCGCCTACTTCATAGACTCCCTCCTGGTCTTCGTCTTCACTATCGTCCTCTTCGCCGTCCTGACCTTCCCCCTCATCTTCACGGGCTTCCTAAACTGGATGGGTCAGTGGAACAGGCTCTTCAAGTTCCCCTCCATCACAGGGCTCGTCTACCTCCTCTACTTCTCCTTCATGGAGAGCAGTTACGGCTACACCTTCGGGAAGAAGGCCATGGACCTGGAGGTCGTCACGGCGGAGGGCGGGCCACCGACCCTGACCGCTGCCTTCATAAGGAACCTGAGCAAGGTCTTCTGGGCCTTCCTCCTCCTTGACGTGATCCTCGGCCTGGCCACGGCCGGTGATCCCAGGCAGAGGTTCATGGATCAGGTGGCCGAGACGATGGTCATCGTGAGGAGGGGGAGGCGATGGCGTCCCCCTCCCCGGAACAGTCCCCCTCCTGAAACCTCAGATACACCCCCCAGGGTCAGGGAGACCCCCAAGGAGAAGAGGGGAATCTCCTTCGGGCTGGCCAACTTCGGCGCCTTCCTCATAGCCCTCTCGGTGATCTTACTCCTCTACCCGAGCCTCCCCTCGGAGGTGGTGGATTACCTGAGGAGATGGGAGGCGTGGGGGCCCCCAATTATGCCCTCCGCCTCAATCCTGTGGCCGCTCTTCCAATTCCTCCTCCTCATGGGCCTCTGGCACCTCCTCCTCGCGGGGGTGAGCGTGGCCCTCGGCTATAGGGGTCGAGGAGTTTCAGACATCGCCTGGGGCGGCTTCCTCATCACCGTGGGGCTCCTCCTCCGGGGGTTCGTCCTCGGCTTCATCACGTCCGCGATGTTCCTCCTCGTCCTCATAGCCTTCGGGGCCATGATCCTCGGCCTCTCCTCCTTCAGATATTTCACATCCATCAGAGGCTCTTAGGGGGATTGGGATGGGGGATCTCCAAGGGTTTCATCTCGTCACCGGCGGGGCGGGCTTCATAGGCAGCCATCTGGTCGATGCCCTGATGAGACGGGGTGTGAGGGTCAGGGTCCTGGATAACCTGACCTCTGGGAGGTTGGAGAATCTTAGGGGATGGATGAGCGACCCCCGCTTCGAGTTTGTGGAAGGCGACCTACTGGACCCGGAGGAGGTGAGGAGGGTCGTGGAGGGGAGTGAGGTCGTCTACCACCTCGCCGCGAACCCGGAGATCCGCATCTCATACGCGAGGCCAGAGGCCCACTTCAAGCAGAACATCGTCGCCACCTACAACCTCCTCGAGGCGGTTAGGTTGAGCCGTGGCGTCAAGGCCCTCGTCTTCACCTCCTCCTCCACGGTCTATGGGGAAGCAGAGACCCTCCCAACCCCCGAGGATTATGCCCCCTTGAAGCCCATCTCCATCTACGGAGCCTCGAAGCTCGCCTCGGAGGCCCTCATATCCGCCTACGCCCACCTCTACGGCTTCAGGGCCGTCATCTATAGGCTGGCGAACGTCGTGGGTCCCAGGAGTCATCACGGAGTGGTCCACGACTTCATCGAGAAACTACGGAGGAACCCGGGGGAGTTGGAGATCCTCGGGGACGGCACCCAGTCGAAGTCCTACCTCTACGTGGAGGACTGTGTGGAGGGGATGCTCCTCGGCCTTGAGAGGTCAGAGGGGAGGGTCGAGATCTTCAACATAGGTTCTGAGGACCGTGTGGACGTGAGGACGATAGCCGAGATGGTCGTGGAGGAGATGGGCCTCAGGGACGTCCAATTCTGCTTCACGGGGGGCGTCGAGGGGGGGAGGGGATGGAAGGGGGATGTGAAATACATGGCGTTGGACACGAGGAGGCTGAGGAACCTGGGCTGGAGGCCCCGATACAACAGCCGGGAGGCCATACGGGAGACCATAAGGGCCCTGTTGAGGGAGCCAACTCCCTGAGCCAGTTACATGGACATAAAGATCGTCCAACCCTCCTCCACCCGATGAATGAGGAGGGAATTTCAGTCATTAATCCTGTCTATTTCAGGGTGAAGGAGCCCTTTTCAAGGGTCTCCTACCTCCCAAAATATCGACGCCTTATAGAAAATGTAGTTTCGAAGCCTTGGACAGAGAACCTGTCCCTCCGGCCCGGGAGGATTAAGGTTTTTATCTTGGAGGGTTCCTTGATACTTGAAGCCCCTATGGTCCCCCCTTCCCGACTTGAGGCGAGGTCCCCCTCGACCATCCTCAGCGCCATCTTCCGCCCCAGGTCCGTGGCCGTGATCGGGGCCTCCCGGAACCCTGGGAAGGTGGGGCATATCCTCGTCAGGAACTTGATCGATACAGGGTTCCCGGGGAAGGTCTACCCCGTCAACCCGAAGGCGAAGGAGATCCTGGGCCTGAGGTGCTTCAGCGATGTGAGGGAGATCCCCGACGAGGTCGACCTCGCCGTCATAGCGATCCCGGCGCCGTTGGTCCTTGACGTCGTTAAGGCCTGCGGGGAGAAGGGTGTGAAGGCCGTCATCGTGATCTCCGCGGGCTTCAAGGAGACTGGGGTGGAGGGCGCCGCCCTGGAGAGGCAGCTCCTCGAGGTCTGCAGACGCTACGGGATGAGGATGCAGGGCCCCAACTGCCTCGGCGTGATCGATACTCACACCCCCCTGAACCTCAGCTTCGCCGCCTCCATGCCCAGGAAGGGGAATATCGGCTTCATCTCCCAGAGCGGCGCCCTGGGGACGGCCGTCCTGGACTGGGTCCTGAGGGAGGATATAGGCTTCGCCAGCTTCGTGAGCCTGGGGAATAAGGCGGACTTGAATGAGATAGACTTCATAGAGGCGATGGCCGAGGACCCGGAGGTCAGGGTCATCCTCCTCTACGTGGAGTCCATAGAGGAGGGGGAGCGTTTCGTCCGGGTTGCGAGGGAAGTTGTAAGGAAGAAGCCCCTCATCGTCCTCAAGGGCGGGACCTCCACGGCGGGCGCCAGGGCCGCGGGGAGCCACACGGGGGCGATGGTGGGCAGCTTCACGGCCTACAAGACTGCGTTCAAGCAGTCGGGGGTCATCATGGCGCGGAGTGTGGAGGAGCTCTTCGACTATGCCATCGCCTTCAGCACCCAGCCGCTGCCGAGGGGAAACAGCGTCGCGATTGTGACGAATGCAGGTGGACCCGGGATCTTGGCGACCGATATGTGTGAGGCGCTCGGCGTGAAGCTCGCCCGCCTCTCCGCGGAGACCCTCAAGGGGCTCAGGGAGGGGCTCCCCCCAGCCTCCAGCGTCCACAACCCCGTAGACATCCTGGGGGACGCCAGGGCGGAGAGGTACAGGACAGCGATAGAGAAGGTCCTCGATGACCCCTCTGTGAGCTCCCTCCTCGTCATCCTCACCCCCCAGGCGATGACGGAGAGCGTGGAGACCGCTAAGGCCATCGTGGAGCTCAGCGGGGGGAGGGATAAGCCCGTCCTCGCCGTCTTCATGGGTGGGGAGAGCGTGGAGGAGGCCTCCAGGTACCTCATAGATCATGGGATCCCCTGCTTCAACTTCCCGGAGAAGGCCGTTAGGGCGCTGGCGGCTCTCATAGAGTATGCCGAGTTCCTGGAGCGCCCTGAGAGTAGGCCTGAGTTCTTCTACGACGTCGATAAAGCTGCGGTCCGTGAGATCGTCGAGGCCGCGAGGAGGGAGGGGAGGGTCGTCCTCCTCCCCCACGAGGCCGCGGGGGTGGCCAGGGCCTATGGGATCCACGTCCCCCTCATGAGGATGGCGGCGAGCATGGAGGAGGCTATGCGTGCTGCCGAGGAGATAGGCTACCCCGTCGTCCTGAAGGTCGTCTCCCCTGAGATCCTCCATAAGTCAGATGTCGGGGGCATCGTCCTCAATATCAGTTCGCCGGAGGAGGTCAGGGAGGCCTATAGGTCGATCGTCACCCGGGTCTCCCGGTACATGCCGAGGGCCCAGATATACGGTGTCTTGGTGATGAAGATGGTCCCCCAGGGGAGGGAGCTCATCGTGGGTGTCAGCAGGGACCCCCAGTTCGGGCCGCTCATCATGTTCGGCCTCGGGGGCATCTACGTCAACTTCCTGAGGGACGTCTCCTTTAGGCTGGCCCCGTTGTCCCTGGAGGAGGCTCGAGGTATGGTCGAGGAGACGAAGGCCTACACCCTACTCAAGGGTGTGCGGGGGGAGAAACCCTCGGATATCAACGCCCTCCTGAATATCATCCTCAGGGTGAGCCAGCTGGTGACAGACTTCCCCGAGATCCTGGAGATGGATATAAATCCCCTGTTCGCCTATGAGGAAGGGAGGGGCTGTATAGCGGTGGATGTGAAGATCACCTTATCGAGGAGTTGAGAGAGTTGGCATACCCCATAATCGTCTGCGGGACCGAGTTGAGTGGGAAGACAGCCCTCTGCCTGGGGCTCTTCCAGAAGTTCCAGGAGATCGGGCTCAGGGTCGGATACTTCAAGCCCATCGGGTTCGGCCTCAAGACCGTGGAGGGGAGGCTTGTGGATCCAGATACCGTCACGATGAAGGAGGTCCTCTCCCTCAAGGAGTCCCTGGAGGTGATAACCCCCATAGTCCTCGGCAGATGGTATCTGGAGCTCCTCTCGGATGAGAGGCAGAGGCTGGTTGAGAGAGTAGTTGAGGCCTATGGGGAGCTGAGCAGGGGGAAGGACCTCGTCATCGTGGAGGGCCCTCCCCGGCCGGAGACGCTCACCTGCATGGGGTGTGATGTCCCGCGGCTCTCAAGGGAGCTGGACGCGAAGGTCCTCTTCGTCGTGAAGGGGAGCGGAGACGAGATCGTGGAGGAGGCCGTCCTCTATAAAAAGTTCATAGAGGGGGGTGGGGGGGAGCTCATGGGGGTCATCATCAACTTCGTCCCCAGACAGGTCATCGAAAGGGTCAGGGGCGTCCTCCTACCCACCCTTAAGAGGTGTGGCATAGAGTCTCTGGGGGCGGTCCCAGATAAGAAGGAGCTGAGCTTGCCGAGTGTGGAGGACCTCGTGAGGGAGCTGAACGCCGAGGTCCTGGCCGGGCGGGAGCACCTGGACCGCCTTGTGGAGGGATTCCTCGTCGGGGCGATGACCCCGGAATCGGCCCTGAACTGGCTGAGGAGGGGCGCTGGGAGCGCCCTCATCACCGGTGGCGACCGCACGGACCTGATCCTCACCGCCCTCGAGGCGGATATGAGCGTCCTGGTCCTCACGGGGAACCTCTACCCCTCCCTGAGCGTCCTGACGAGGGCTGAGGAGAAGGGGATCCCCATAGTCCTCGTCCCCCAGGATACCTACACCACGGTGAGACGGCTGGAGGAGATCAGCGGTAGGATCTCCCCCACTCCTTCCTCTCTGAAGAAGATAAGGCTGACGAGGGATATCGTCGGGGAGTACGTTGACTGGAGGAGGATCGTGGAGGACTACGCCGAGTGGAAGCGGAGGAAGAGGGGTTCATCCTCCACATAGGCCTTCCCCGTGGAGAGGGCGACCTCCGCCTTCCCCAGCTCCCTCCCGAGGTAGGCCGCATGGTCGAGCCTCGAGACCAATCCCCTCTTGATGGCTGCGATGTATAGGGGCCTTGCCTTCCTGCCCTTCAATATGAGGTCCGGCCTCTTCCCTCCTCTGGGGAAATGGAGGAGGACGATCTTCCCCTCCTCCCTGTCGAGGAGTATCCTGAACCAGCCCCTCTCATCCTCCTGGTAGCCCTCCACCTCCTCGGGCTCCAGGACCTCAACGCCCTCCTCGATGCTCCTCTTATAACCTTCCTCCCTGAACCTCTTATCCTTGAGGATGAGGAGGTCGATGCCGAGGTCCTTGGGGGTTGTCCTCCTCCTCTTCGCGAGGAACATCATCCTTGACGCCGTGGCGAGCTCCCTCACGCTCCCCCTCGCCTTGTCGCTATGCTCGGGCGTGAAGAGGAGGCTCACGCCGAGCTCCGCGGCCATCGCCGCGAGTAGTCCGTTCACGCCCACGGAGTCGATGTCCATCAGCTCGGTCACGTTCCCCACGCCGAAGAGGAGGGGGATCCTTGGGTTCCTCTCGGCGAAGAGGTGGTAGGCCCTGAGGGACTCGAAGACGCCCGGGGTCAGGGCGGGCTCCAATATCGGGTCCGCGACGACCTTCTCGACCCCCATCTCCCGGGCCTGCTCTATGTTCTTCTCCAACCGCCTCACGCGTTCTTCAGCCCTCCGGGGTAGCTCCCCTCTTCTGACATCCGTCGGTATCACGACGACGGGGATGTCCTGGAGGAGGGGTGCAACCTCCTCCATATTCCCCCTGTCTAAGCTCAGGACGAGGTCCACCTCCGCCTTCACGGCGGCCCTTATCTCCGAGGGGTCGAGGGTGTCTATGCTGACGGGCTTTTCGACGGCGCTCCTCACGGCCTCGAGGATCCTCCGCACCTCCCCTGGCCTGGGCCTCCCCGCCATCATCCCCACGTCGATTATATCGGCGCCCGACTCCGCGTAGTAGATGGCCCTCCGCTCTATTTCTCTATCCGTGAGCCTCGGGGCGTCCACGATCTCCGCCACTACGCGCATCGGGAGCAGCCGTCCCACGGCTACCCTACCGGCCCCCTTCCCCAGGGTGAACCCCCCTCCCTCCTCGAGGAGTCTCCTCCACTCCCTCTCGGCCGACTCTATTTCCTTGAGGGCGCGTTTCCTCAGTCTTCCCCTGATCAGCTCCGAGGCTGGACGGGTCTTCGAGAGCTCGATCTCGCCGAGGAGGCTTAGGACTAAGGGGAGGTCTGCTGCGTGGAGGGGCCCCTTGAAGGTGGGGACTCCCGTAGCCTCCTCAACAGCTGAGACATCCCCCTTCATGGCCCCTGGGAGGAGGATGAGGTCGTATCCGCTCAGGTCCCTCCCTCTCAGCCTCTCCGCGACGAGATCGGGGGTGAGGAAGGCGGCTACGGAGACGGGGAGGGCGAGGACCGTGGCCTCGACGCCGTTCACCCTCGCGTAGCGCTCCACCATCTCCTTGGCCATCAGCCCCGTTACCAGGAGGACCCTCAAGGGCTGGAACCTCCCAGGAGTTCCTCTATGGCCTCTCTGAGCTCCTCGGGGTCGGAGGCGACCTTCAGGCCCTCCATCCTCCTCAGGGACTCCACATTCTCCACATCCACCCCCCTCGCCCTCACCCTTATCCTCTCCCCAAACCTTATCGCCCCATAGGGGCAGGCCTCCAGGCATAGACCGCAGCCCACACAGAGGGGGAGGTGAATCCTCATCCGACCCTCCACCCTCCTTAAGGCATCAGTGGGACATACCTCCCTCGCTGGGCAGGGCCTACACCCCCTACAGACCTCCCTATCAACCCTATGCGGCAGCGTGGTCTCGAACTCCTCCAGGGCCTGGTCCGTCGGGAGGATCAGCACGGGCGTCCCAGACTTCAGGGCCTGGGCGACGGCGTTCGTCACCAGGGTATCGGCGATGCCGACCCTGATCTTCGCGACGGTGTTGGCTGAGGCGGGGGAGACTATGAGCGCCCTGTAGACGCCCCTCGCCAGGCGCCCGGCCGAGGGTGAGCTCGCACCCTCCTCCTTCTCCCTGAGGATCTCGGAGTAGTAGCCGCCGTCGGAGATCTCCCTAAGGCGGTCCCAGAGCCCGTAGATCTTCACGACCTCCTCCCCCGCCCTCGTCAGGTAGGTCGTCACCTTCACGTCCCCCCGTCTCGCCACCTCCTCCATCAGGGTGAAGGTCTCGAGGAGGAAGTGCCCCGCACCAGTGATCCCCCAGGCCAGGAACATCCCCTCACACCCTCAGCGTCTTACGGTAATCTCCGCCCCATGATTGTTTGCCCTGGTGTAGAAGACCTCCCCCCCACCCCTCTCCTCCAAGAACTCCTGGAGTCTTCCACTAATCTTCCTTGCCCGTCCCTCTCCCTCGACGAGGCCGTAGAAGACGGGGCCCCAGGAGCTCTGCCCGACACCGTGGACCCCTTCCTCGAGGAGGAAGTTTATGCCCGCCTCCACGAGGGGGTGGGAGAACCTCCCCCCCTGGACGGTCATCCAGCACTCCCCGAACTTGAAGTCCAGGGTTGTCATGGCCTCTCCGAAGGCTTCTATGTCGCCCTCTATGATGGAGGGGATCATCTTGAGGAGGACGACCCTCGAGACCTCCCCCACGAGCTCCGGGGATGGTTTGGGGACCCGTCTGAAGGCCTCCCTCTCACTCCCTCCGCTCACCCCTCGGCCCAGTCTTGGGAGGCCGACGATGAAGAGCCAGTCCTCTGGGACCTCTGACCTGAAGATGAGGGGCGGGACCCCTTGGGGGTTCTTGGTGCTGTGACCCCCATCTACTACGAACCCCCCCACCTTGAAGGCGTAGGTCCCCACGCCCGATCTCCTCCCCCTCCCCAGCCTCTCTGAGATCTCCTCGACCGTGAGACCGAGGTCGAAGAGCTTTGAGAGGGCTGACCCCGTCGCCAGGGCGAGCTGTGTCCCTGAGCCGAACCCGACGTGCTCTGGCATATCCCTCAGGACCTTGATCTCGGCCCCTCCCTCGAGGCTGAAGTCCCTCAGGAGGGCCTCGGCGTACCCCCTGACCCTCTCAGCCCTCGAGCCGGAGACCCTTAACTCCCCGGAGGACCTCGCCCTTAGGATGATGTTGGGGCGATCTATGGCGACGCCGACGCTGCCGTAGATCCTCCCGAGGTCTCCCCTCATGTCGATGATCCCGAAGTGGAGCCTGGCGGGGGTTTTCACCACTACCTCCATTCCTTACTCATCCACTCCGCTATCATGTCCTCCAGGGTCTCCACGACCCTCCTGTTCGGCGAGTCCTCGGGGGAGACCCTCTCGATGACATCCCTGCACCCCCTGAACAGACGGAGTAGCCTATCAACTTCTTCCCTCCTCCCTTCCCTTATAAAGGCCTCTATCCTCGTGGCGTGGATGATCGCCTCGATGGCGGCGGCGAAGCCCCTGCTGAAGGCCCTGGGGAAGGGGGTCCGGACCCTCACCCACTCCACCCGGCAGAGGAACCTCGCCCTCATCTCCGAGAAGGAGCTCTCCTCCAGGACGGAGAGGAAGAGGAGGGCGTCCGCCCCCCTGAGGCCTGGTGGATCTGCAACCGGCTCCTCCTCGAACCACTCCGGTCTCACGCCACCCCTCTTGAAGGCCGTCTCCAAGAAGAGGCCCACATCATATGTGATATTTGCCACCCCCAGGCCCGTATCCTTCAGGTTCCTGTAGGTCCTCGTCTCGAGGAAGGGTCTGACCTCGAGGGTCCTGGCTCCAACCCTGATGACCCCCATGGGGGCCGCATTCAGTTCCCCCTCGACCCCGCGGGTCGTTAGGATGATCTCCACGATCTCCCCGGGTATGAAGCCCAGTTTATCAAGGAGCGTTTGCACATCATCTCCTTGGAACATCCGTCCTCTCACCCTATCGGGATGAGGTAATCCCTTGGGTCTCCCAGTAGGAGCCTCAGATGGGTCCCCCCCTCGGTGAGGACCTTCTCTAATCTCCCTCTCGCTTCGACGACTTCCCCCTCCCGGGCCTGCTCCGTGAACCTCCCCCTGAAGCTCGCCAGCTCCTTGACGAACCCCTCAGCCCCTCCCTCCAGGAACCTACATTCCTCTAAGGGGTAGCTGCAGGGGGTGAAGATGGAGTCGCTATCGTCCTTAATTCTGGCCTGGACCCTTGCGGTGCCCAAGGGGCTACAAGAGATCGGTTCCTCCTCGACTTCTTCCCAGTCCTTCACGAGCCTGATGAAGTAGTCCCTTCCCTCGACGAGGCCGTGGAGGACCTTCGCCCTCTCGATCTCGACGAAAGCGTTCAAGTCGATCCCGGTCTCCCCCCACCTCGACTCCACGACCCCCATCACCCTTTCACGGTCGTAGGGAGAGATCCAGGTTTCACTCTCCCTCAGCCTCCTAAGGGCCTCATAGGCCCGCCGGCAGTTTTCCTCACCGTAGATGACGAGGTCGATGTCGGAGGAGGTGGTCGCCAACCCGAGGAGGAGGGACCCTGAGACGCCGATGCCCCCCAGTGGAATATCGGCCTCTCTGGCTATCGCCTCGGCGAACCTCACGGCCAATTCCCCAAGCTCCCCAGCAGGTCTCCTCCTCATCTCCTCCAGTCCCTCCGTTGGGTGGTAGACCCTCAGGACCTCTGTATCAGGGACGGATTGGAGGAGTACCCCCCACCTCTCGTCGGGGTGCAGGTACTCGGGGAAGTTCCTCCTCAGGTACTCGGTGGTCTCCCTGGTGTCGTAGACCCTCCTGAACCTGAGGCCGTCTCCCCTCCTCCTATCTCCTCTGGAGTCCGGGATGTAGCGGAGGTAGGCGATGGTCCTCCCCCTCGGGTGGGATAGTCCCTTGACGGTGAAGATGAGGTGCTCCACAGTCTCGATGTAGTCGCCCTCGCGGAGACCCTTCAGGGCTGTTCTCCTCCTATGATCCCCCTCGACTGCGAACTATAAAAGGAAGGCGAAGAGACGGATTAATCCGAGCCCTTAATCCTCCTGATGAGCCAGACCATCTTCCTCCCGAAGTTCCTGACCGTCCTCAGGCCCTCTTCATCCCCCTCCACCTCCCCCTTCTCCCTCCCGAAGGCTATGTTCCAGTAGGTGGAGCCGGGGACGATCATACCTTGGTGGAGGAAGAAGAAGAGGAGCTGGGCGAAGGTGAAGTTCTGCCCGGCCCTCCTCGCGACGACGAGGGCCCCGCCGACTTTGTCCTCGAAGACCCTGCCTCTCGCGGAGGAGAGGAACCCCGCCCTGTCGATGAGGGCCTTTATCTGGGGCGTCGCGGAGCCGAAGTAGACGGGCGTGGCCAGGATGATCCCATCGGACCTGAGCATCTCATCGAAGACGGGGCCGAAGTCGTCCTCTATCCGACACTCCCCGGTCCTCCTGCAGGATAAGCAGGCGTCACATGGCCTGATCTCCCTCCCGGCCAGCCTCAACAATTTCGTCTCAGCCCCCTCCTCTTCAGCCGCCCTCAAGGCCTCGGCGACGAGGCGCTCCGTATTCCCCCCTACCCTGGGGCTCCCAACGATCCCCAACACCCGAACCATCTCAGAACACCAGGAGGAAGTCTGCCCTTAGCCTATTTATGCCTTTAACCACTACGTATTTCGGGGTAAGATACCCTATGACTCCAAGTCCATCGAGGAGTGATGTGGGGGACCTCGTGGAGAGATGTGCCGTCCTAGCCTCCCTCCTGGAGGTCTCAGGGTACCCCAAGCCAGGGAACGTCCACAGGACGAGGGACACCTCAAAGACGAGGTTCGAGCAGTTCCTCGCTGGCGCCGTCGCCATCGGCCCGGCGATGAAGGAGCTGGCCCAGAGGGGTTACGACGCCGGGAGGGGGCACTTAGGTCTCGGAGAGATCGGCCTAGGTGACCAGATCCTCAGGGCTGTGAGGGAGGCAGGGGCGTGGCAGGGCGGGGGGAACGTGAACCTCGGCATCATACTCCTCCTCTCCCCACTGGCCGCCGCCTCCGGCCTCCACCTCTCGGAGAACGAGCGTATCGACCTCTGCCGGCTGAGGCGTGACCTTGGGAGGATCATCCGGGCGTCCACGCCCAGGGACACTCTGGGGATCTACAGGGCCATCCGTATCGCTGTCTCTCCGAGGGTCCTCGGGAGGGTTGAGGCCCTCGACGTCTTGGACGATGAGACGTTGACCAGGGTTGAGAAGGAGGGGGTGACGCCCCTGAGGGTCTTCGAGGAGTGCAGGAGGAGGGACTCCATCTGCGAGGAGTGGGTGACGGACTTCTCCATCACCTTCACCCTTGGATACCCCTACCTGAAAGGAGTGCTGGGGGAGACGGGGGATATCAACACCGCGGTCGTCCATACCTACCTCCACATCCTCTCGAGGGTCCCCGACTCCCTCATCGAGAGGAAGTCTGGAAAGGAGGCCGCCTTGAGGGTGAGCAGGATGGCCATCGAGGCGTTGGAGGAGGGGGGGCTCACCACCCCGGAGGGGAGGAGGAGGGTCCTGGAGATGGACGAGGAGCTCCATAAAGCCGGGGGGGACCTCAACCCCGGGACAACCGCGGACCTCACGGCCTCCTCCCTCTACCTGCTCCTCATCGAGGGCTGGAGGCCCTAAGCCTCTCCCTTTATCCTCGCCAGTTCCTCCTCCAGACTCCTCCTTACCCTGAATTTTCTCCTGAAGTAGTTGAGGACGTTCCGGACGTCCCTCCTCAGGAGGTCCTCTGCGTTTGGATGCTCCCTTGTGACGTACTGGGGCCAGTCGATGAGGAGCACGTGGCCGTCGGCCTGGATTATTATGTTGTATTCGCTGAGGTCTGCGTGGATGACCCCCGCCTTCTGGTAGGAGAGCCTCACGTTCTCCAGCACCTCATTGAGAACGGCCTCAGCCTCGTCGATCTCCCCCACCTCGGCGAGCTCCCATCCCTCGATGAGGCCCATGACGATGACGTGTCTGTTCTGCTTTATCGGCCGGGGGACGGCCACCCCAACCGAGTGAACCAGCTTCAGGGCCTCGAACTCCCTCTCCGCCGCGAGCCTCGACCGGTAGAGCCAAGAGATATGCCTCCGATCCCCCTCGTACCCCCTCTTCCTCCTCGTATCCCTGAAGCTCGTCCTCCCGATCCTGTGGAACTTGACGGCCACCCGTTCGCCCTCCGGGGTGAGGGCGTCGTAGACGTCGGCCTCCTTCCCCACCCCCAGGGGCTTCCCAAGGGCCTCCAAGATGCCTCCCTTGACCAGGGCGTTGAGGGCGAGGCAGTCGTACCCCGCGGTGTTGAGGGCATACCCCACATAGGGGCCGACCCATCGATAGACGAGGCCCAGCCTGTGGAGGTTCGAGATCCTGAACCCGACCTCGGAGGGGGGGAGGGAGGAGTACCTCACGACCTCCTCCAAAGGGACGAACCTATACTGGGTCATGCCCAACTCCAAGCCCTGGAGCACACGGAAGTCGCCGCCCTCAAGTCTGCGGAAGAGGGAGACGGCGAGGTCGACGGAGGACATCTAACCTAACCTTTCAAAGAAGGTATTAAAAAAGGAGATGGGAATAAAATCTAAAGTAGGAGGTTATAATGAGTCAGGCTCTAATTCTCGTTCTCAGGGCTAAGGATAGAGGGATGCCTACGATTCCTCCAACGGCCATTTGGACGAGATTGAAAGGGGCTTCAAAAAGGGCAGCACCGAGCCCGTACATAAATACTTGAGTGATGAAGTATCCTATGACCATCTCTAATCCCCCGACAGCCCACGCCACGACGACCTTTGAGACGCTCTCTTCACCGCCTCTGGTGAGGATCCAACCAGCGAGGAACCCCTCAGTTCCCTTGATGATTAAGGTGAAGGGAGCCCAGTAGTAATAGGGACTAAGTAGGTCAGCAAGGGATGAGCCAATTCCTCCCGCTAAAGCCCCGATTACTGGTCCGAAAGTCAGGGCGGCGATCATAATCATAGCATCTCCGATGTTGAAGTAGCCCTTAGTAGCTGGTATCGGTACCTGAATAAACATGGTGGTGACGCAGACGAGGGCGGCCATGATGCCGGAGGCAGCTATCTCCCGGGTGCTCAGAGAGGACATTTCTATTACAGTTAGGACTAATATATTTAAGGTTTTCCAAGTGTTATAACTAATACAGCGATTGAAAAGACTTACACAGCGTTCATATATCCCTTCATACTTAGAGTAGTAAAAATAAGGCTCTTATTCTCCTTCTAATTCTCTTAGAAGCCTTGCACGGATTCTATATGCGAGGTTGTGACCGATATCTAACTTCTCCCTCATCAAATTGACGTCTATTCTCCCCTTCTTCAGAGGTCTATCTGGATGGTAGATTTCAGGCAGTATTTGACGAGCCCTTTCCACTTGTTGTTCAAAGGTGTATCTGGGCTTCAATGCTCTCCTAAGTTTCTCCTCTTTCCTCTGCCTCATAACCTTCAATTGATCGCCCAGACTATTGAAAAGGGCATCCATATGTTCCTGCCTCAACTTCTCATAGGCATCAATCAGTCCTTTAGAAGGAGGTTTCAGATATAAAGTCCCGATAAGTGGGGTGTAAGTCCAATTCGATAGAGGATTCTTCTTAATGGCATAAACATTTGCTACACCTCTACCTCTCATCTGAAGGAGGTAATGACACATCTCCCTTGCAACCTTATCCAAATAATAACATGGAGGGAAGCGCAAAGAAGACATTTATCCTCACATAATGTTGAAGACTTATCTTTATAACAGGCTTTTCAGCTCCTCGAGGGCCCTCAGGACGTTTCGGCCGCGGGTTGTGAGCTCGAAGTACCTGCGCTTCCCCTCTTGATAGGATGTGATGAGGCCCCTGCTCTCCAGTTCGGAGAGGTGCTGATAGATGGCGCCGAG
>PIYN01000040.1 GCA_003601775.1 Candidatus Bathyarchaeota archaeon | reverse complement strand
ACCTCGAGGAACCCCCTCACCCGCCTCAACGCCACGGTCATCATCTGGGAGCGGAACGGCATGCTGGTGAAACTCCTCCTCGTCGTGGCGTTGCTGATGCTCCTGATAGTCTACGTAGTTGTAAGGCGATAGTCCCTCAAGTGCTTCTCTACTTAGGATTATCTCTCGTGGGAGATTTTATAGGGTTTAGAGGAGATGAGGATTCTGGGGCGATGATGAACTTCATCTCAATAGGGTGTAGGTCCCTCGATGAGATCCTCGGTGGAGGCATACCCTTCGGGAGAGTCACCTTGATCTATGGGGAGGCCTCCACTGGGAAGACGACACTCGCGATGAGGGTCCTCGTGAACTATCTCCGAGCTGGAGGGGAGGACGCAAACCTAAAGAGGGCGTTGTATGTGGATTCAGATCGTAAGTTCTCCTTAGCCCGTTTCTCCCAGATCGCTGGGACCGACGTCGATGAGGTCTTGAAGAGGCTCCTCCTCTGCATGCCAGAGGACTTTGAAGAGCAGATGAGACTCATTGAGGAGGTGGAGTCCTTCACTGCGGGGAACATCCGCCTCATTGTATTGGATACGATCACCTCTCTCTACAGGGAGGAGATCGCATCGAGCAGGGATGTCTTCTCCCTCAATAGAGGGCTTAACCGGCAGCTCGCCTACCTCAGAGAGGCGGCTGAGAAGAGGGATTTAGCCGTACTCCTCTTGAGTCAAGTCCATAGCACCCTCAAGCCTGGGGAGCCATCCATCGAGCCTGTCTCCTCCCGCCTCCTGAGGTACTGGTCAGACATCATCCTGAGGCTGGATCTGACCCCCCAGCCAGGCGTGAGAGTCGCGGTCTTGGAGAAACCGAGACGTGGCATGATGAGCTGCCGCTTTAGGCTGGTCCCCTCGGGCCTGGTAGACCTTGGCCTACTCTCAGAGGATCCTTAGAGACCATGCCTCTGGAGCCATTTGACCACCTCGTCGTAGCTCATCTCCTTGAGGAGGTCGAGGCCCATCCTCATGGCTATCTTCTTGAGGAAGTAGAGGCTGATCTTGTAGCCCTTGCGATGAGTGATGCGCTCCTGCTCCAGCCTGTGATGTACCCTCTCCGCCAGGAACTCCCACTCCTCGTATTTCTTGGTCTTATTCACCATCCCTCAGACCCCGCTGATCCCTTAGAACCTTTCAGCGCCCTCAGGGCTTCCATTCCCCCCTCAAGAGGCTCAGGGAGGAGACCTCGTAGCTGCGCCTCAGCCCCGCGAGTTGGGCGCCCAGGTCCCCTGCTGAGGGCCGAGGTGAGATCTTGGGCTCATAGCTTCCATCAGGCTTCCTGGCGGCTATTAACTCAAGTTCACAGGTGTAATCCCCGGGCTTGTACTTATGCCTGGCCCTCTGTATCTGGAAGACCTCCCCTCTGAGCCCGTCCTTCAGACTTGTAACTGAGACGTGCTGGGGCGGCCTGTACCCGAGCTGGGCCCTGCCCGGGGTGGTGATCCTTAGGTGCTTCACTGGGTCCTTGTGGTGCTCCAGGTAGTTCTCTGCCAAGTACTGGGCGAAGTCTACGTCCGTTATGGTCTTGTCCACGAGTGTCACCTTCCTCACCCCGTACCTTGACTGACTCGTCGGGTCGGAGGCGGTGCGATAAATCATGGGCCGCTCGAAGCGGAGTTTATCGATCTTTATCCCTCCAGCGCCCAGATCGCCTGAGGCTCTGTAGAGGCGAAGCTGGATCTGGACGATCTCCTTCGTGGGGAACCCAGACCCGACGGTGAACTCGTCGAGGTCGACTTCGTACTCGTGCCAGGTCTCGGGGGGAGGGACATCCAGCCCGGATCTGACCCAGTAGTTGTTCCAGAGCCACCCCGATTGGCAGCAGAGGCGGACCTCGAGGTTCTCGGGGCTGAGGCCCGAGCCGTATTTGAGCCAGAACTTGAGCTTCTCCATCTGGGAGATATTCGTGGTGGGTATCGTCACCCTCATCCTGTACTGTGACCCGGGGTTCGTTGTGTTGAACTTGATGCAGGCGCTCCCCGACTTCACGTCCCCCGTATCCTCGCTCGGAGACCCCTCGTCGGTGGGGTCGGGGCTCGTCCAGTTATAGGGGTCCTCAACGGTCTCCGTCCAGGAGTCCTCGTCCCTGGGGAGGTGCTCCGCTTCGAAGATGATGAGCTTCACCTCGTTCGCCAGTCTCGGGTTCCCCTTCATGGTCTCGTGGAGGGTGATATCCATGATGTTCGCCGGGTTCCCGTCGGAGCCGTCGCTCAGGGGAGGCCCGCTGTAATACCCCAGCCTCTGGAAGTGGAGGTCTCCTCCACAGTCTACGTAGAAGTTCGCCCCCCTCTCCCCAGTCGGGAAGACAGCTGTCTCCGCCAGCTTCCTCAAGAGGTTGAAGGGGTTCTCATCCTCGAACCTGTTCTTAATGGCCCTGTCGGTGGCGTCCACACTCATCCTCGTGAACTCGGGGAACTGATCTTCGATGATATCCTTCACGACCTCGCTGATCTGGGTGGGGGTGGCGAACTCCTTGCTGTAACTCCTCTCGTGGAGCAGTTCCATCCAGTCTTCCCCCACGTACTCAATGAGGGGGTCGCTTGGCCCCCCTCGGCGATAGACATCGATGATCCTCCCCTTGACAAGCCCCTCCTCGAGATCCTCATCGACTGAGGCCAAATAGACCAGGACCACATCTCCGACGCCAGCCCGCTGAGCTCCACTCAGCGGTGAATTCAAATAAAGGCTTTGGACCTCATCTGCTGTGAGGGCTTTGTCGTAGATCTGGACTTCATCTATAGTGCCCTCGTAGTAGTCCCCGGATTCCTGTCTTCCGATTCTGAGGGGCTCGTTGTTGTCTAAGGAGCCTCGATGGTCGACTATGCTGGTGGAGGAGCCGTCTGGGGTTCCGTCTTTGTAGAAGTAGATGCCTGAGTCCCTGTCGAAGACTACTGTTATGTGGTGCCATTCTCCATCGTGGTAGGTGGAGGTTGAGGCCGCGGTGAAGACACCCGAGGTATCCCTACCACGGACACCCACATATCCATTATAAAGATAGATACGCCATCCCACAGCCCCATACTTCTCAACCAAGATACCAGTTGATCCCTGAGTTGTCTTGACCCATAGGGAGACAGTGAAGTCCTCCGTCCCCACGTTGAGGCTGGGGTCGTCGGGGACCTCTACATAGTCATCCACCCCGTCGAAACTTAACGCTCTCCTATACCTCCCCTCAACCCAAGAGGTCCCATAGATCACGCCATGGTTGAAGAAGCGGCTCTGATCATAGGCCCTCGTGCCGAAGTCCTCGTCGAGCCTCAGCCACAGGGCGAGGGACTCATAGAGGGGATCACTGAGTAGCTTGAACTCAAAGGCACTGTTTCCCGTCGTCGTTTGGAGATCTACTTCCAGCTCCTCCACCTCCTCGGGGATGAGGGGTGGGTGGTCCAGGATGGCGACGTAGTCCCAGTCGATATGGATGACGTTCTGGAGGCTTGCGGAGCGGGCCCAGAGGTAAATCCTGTTGATGGTGCGTCCTGCTGGGATCTCGAACATCCTCTCCTCGAAGTCCTCTCCGGGGGTCTGCCACCCGGTGTGTCCGAAGGCGCCGTAACCTTCCTCGTAGAAGGAGACTTGGTACTGGGGATCGACGCCTCCGCCCCTCACCCTGACCCTCAGGACCCTGTAGGTGTCCGTTGATAGGTTCAGGTTGCCTCGGTAGTACCTGAGGGGTGAGACGGGGTCTGTCACCCTCTCCCTCGCGTAGTCTCCGGCCAGGGTTCCGCAGTTCTCGAAGGAGCCGATCCCGTCCTGGCGGGTCCATCCGCTGCGGAACCCATCGTCGAGGAAGCCGGGGCTCTCGTAGATCTCGATGTGGCACCGGGGACCATCTGGGGTCATCCCCCGTACCTCCTCATCCTCTCAGCCATCCTCCTCCCCAGGGACCTGAGGAACTCCTCCACCTCAACGCCCTCATGGGGCTGCCTCTCGAAGGTGATGTAGATGGGGCCGTAGTTGTGGATGTGCGAGGCTGGTAGGACGACCTCCCCCCTGTGGAGGAGGTAGAGCCCCGTCTCCTCCACTATGCCACCCTGCTGCATGGACCTGATATGGGCGTAGATCGCCGCCCCGGCGGCTATGGCCAGGGGTATCAGCCACCACCTCCCCGTCAGCGCCGCGAGGACCGCCTCGGCTGCCGCTGCAGCCCCCGTGGACTCCTTCAGCATCCTCGTCAGGGTGATGAGGTTCCTCACGACCTGGATCATGTTGAGGAAGGAGTAGAGGGCCGCCCTGGGGTCGAAGGTCGTTATAGCCTTCGAGGCCTGCTCAACGGCGAGCCTCAGGGCGTTGAGGGATCGGACGCCCATGAGGAGGATGGGGAGGGACTGGGTGGTCGCCTCCCTCGTCCCGTTCACGGCGCTCTGGGCTTGGAGGGCCATCCCCCTCGCGGAGTTGAGGGAGGCCCTCGCCTCCTCCAGCCCCGTCACGGAGACGACGTACTCTATCCCCAACCTCTCTGCCATCAGATCTCCTCCGCCGTCCTCCTCAGGACCTCCCTGGCGAAGGCGAGGGCACGCATCCGGAGGGCCTGTAGGAGGAAGGGGTTAGGGGCCCGGCGGGAGGTCCCGTCGTGGACGTACCTCGCATAGTCGACCTCCCGGCCCGTTCTTGGATTCAGGAAGCCGCCCCCACCCGCCACCAGGGCCGAGGCGAGCGGTCCACGCCTCTCACCCCTTATCGAGGACCTCAGGGCCCCCGTCTCGACTGGGCAGAGGGCCTTCGCGGTCTTCACGAAGTCCTCGAGGGAGAGGGCCTGCTCGGCCGCCTCCCTCATCTTCTCTGGGAGTCGCTCCAGCTCCCTGGGTAGGTCCCCGAGGGGGACTACCTTCACTACCCTCAAATCCTTCTTAAACCTCCTTGGAGTTCTTCCCTCAGCCTCTCTGCCTCCCTGAGCCTCCTCCTGCTCTCAGCATTCAGGTAGATCCTCATCTTCTCCACGAACCTGTTCGGCTGCTCCTGGAGCTGCTGCCAGGTCCACCCTGTCTGGAGGCAGAGGAGGACGTCGTCGAGGATGGGCTCGGGCTTTCCGCGCCTCACAGCCATTATGATTTTTTTCTCTCCTCCTCCGAGACGGTGTTGAGGCGCTGGGTGAACTCGATCATCCTCTCCACCAGCTCAGGCGGCTCGATCCTGTGGATGTTCTCCAGGGTGATCGGCAGTGGTCGTCCATCCTCGTCCTTCAGGTCCCACTCCATGAGGGTCTGTAGGAGCATCTGGTCGTTCAGCACCCAGGGGTCGATCTTCGGCTCCAAGACGTCGGGGTCCCTCCTCGAGGGGACGAACCTCACTGCCTTCCGGAGGGCCTCCTGCTTCATCCCATAGGTCCAGGTCCTGAAGGTGAAGGTATGCCCCATGATCTCGACCCTGACCTTCTTCACCCTCCACCACCCTATGTGAAGTTGTGGCTCCAGGTCCTCGCCTGGAAGTCCAGGCGCTGGGCGATGAGGTCGTCGAGGTTGATGGTGGGCTCTACGGCCCTGAACCTCCCGTCGTTGAGCTGGATGTACTTCCCGTCCCCCAGGTTCAGCCTGAGGTCGACCTCTGTCTTCCCGACGAGGTAGTCGAGGAACTCCTCGCTCGTCAGGTTCGCCGTGATCCTCGCCGAGGGGAGGACCTCCACCTCCTCCAGGGAGTCGAGGACCTTCGCCCCCGTGCTCTTGAAGACGTAGACGGGCTTGAGGCGTGTCTCGATGCGGAACTCGAAGTCCGTGACCTCCCCCATCTCCACCATCCCTCCCCCTGCGTCGTACTCCAGGTAGCAGTCATCCCAGTCCCAGGGGTCCCCCGTCGGCTCCTCCCCGAAGGTCGGCGTCCCCGGGAGGGTATCCGGCGTGGAAAGGTCCATGCCGACGAGCTCCATCGTCCACTGTATCGGCTCCCCTATGCTCCCCCTCACCGTCATCTGGCTGCACTTCAGCCCCCTGGAGACGATCTGGAAGTTGTTCGACGCGTCCCTGTAGAGCCTGACGAGGAGCCAGAGGTTCTTCCCCTCGGTGAAGAGGCACTTCTGGACGTAGCCCCCATAGTCCCCCATATCGGGCTGGAGCCAGGTGATCCGCCACTTCACCGACTCCTTCCCGCTCAGGATCCTGATGGGCTCCCCCGCATAGGAGCCGCTCCTCAGGACGAAGACCCTCCTCAGCTCGGGATCGAACTGGGGGACGATCTCTATGGGGTAGCCGATGGGCGTCGTCGTGTAGGCGCCGCTCGGCTCACCCCCGTACTCGGTCTGGCCGACGTAGTGGCAGAGGATCTCGTCGGCCTTCCCGTATCTCACCATCCGCTTCTCCTCCCACTCCTACCTATTGTAGACCACTCGCACTATGATCTGGGTTCGGAAGAGCTTGGGGGAGACGTCGACCTCGTCCAAGTCCCTCCAGGACCTCGCCTCCAGGAACTTCAAGTCTCCTCCAGGCGTTGTGCACCTCTCCCTCAGGATGCGGTCTACCTCCTCGATCATGCTCCACCTCCTCGCCTGGTCCCCCTTGCTCCAGACATCGATGGCGTAGAGGCCCTCCACCCTCCTCTCGGCCGTCGAGGGGTCCCCGGTGAGGCCGAGGGCCCTCTGGTCCTCCGTCAGCCTTGTGACGACGACCTGGGGCAGCTCCTCCTCCCCGTCGTACCAGTCGACGCTGAACCTCGGGGTGAACCCCACCTCAGAGGCGTCCCAGTTCTCCCTCAGGAGGTTGAGGATCGTCTTCTTCGGGTCCTCCATCACTCCACCTTCCTCTCAGCGGTTATGGCGAGGTGGGAGCGGCGGTAGTCGATGGCGACGACCCTGTAGCGGGCGCCGAGGTACTCGATCTCGTACCCCGCCTCCCCCACCTCCGTCCCACGTTTCACGAGGAACTTCGCCCGGGCGAGCTTGAGGGCGCCTGGAGGGACCTCCTTCTCGAAGCCCCTGAGGGAGACGAAGGCCTTTGCGATGGTCGTCGTCTCGGAGTAGACGGGGTTGTTGTAATCGTCCACCCCCGTCTGGATGAGCCTCACGATCCTCACGTCCTCTCCCCGCCTCTCCACCGAGTCGTTGAACCGCTGCTCCAGGGGGTCTACGGAGGAGTCGAAGCCATCCCCGAAGCCTGAGCTGAAGCTCACTGGATCATCACCCACTCGTAGCCTTCCTGGGCGTTCTTCACGCAGAGGTAGAGGTGGTCCGCCTCCCCCTCGCCCCCCTCGACCCTCACGAGGGCGCCCCGGTACTCCGCCGAGGCCGTCGGGAGACTCTCGACCCGCCCCAGGTAGCAGTGCCTCCCGAGCCAGAGGTCCCTCCACCGGTAAGAGGACTCCCCGAGGTCGAAGGTCTCCGCCTGGGGGGTGAGGTTGGACTTGATGTAGGTGAACTGGGCGTACCCCGAGTTTATCAGCCAGTAGATGTGGCCGTAGTAGAACTGCTTGGAGGGGCTCCCAAGGTCGAAGGTGAGGTCCTCCGCCGGGAGGAGGTCTGAGGCAAGGGCCTCCAGGGGGAGGGCCTCCCCGTCGGGGGAGTTGAAGGCCCTCTGGGTCCAGTCCTCCCTGGATGCGCCGTCCCAGAAGCTCGTCGCCCCGAGGGTGTTGTTCCAGCAGGAGTTCGCCAGGACGACGTTCCTCATCGTGTACTCCGCCTCCCTGATCCCGTAGCCCTGGTTCCCGAAGCAGTTGTTCCCCGTCACCGTGTTCCGCTCGCAGTACCTGTCGGCCGCCCCCTCCAGGTGGATGCCATCCCCCTCCCCTCCCTGCCCGTTGTACTGACAGGAGTTCCCGACGATGGAGCAGTAGACGCTTCTGTAGACGTTTATCCCGTGGCGGTTGACCCTCTCCACCTTGTTGTTGAGGATGATGGACTGGTCCGCCTCCACCCTTATCCCGTCCCTCGCAGCCCAGCAGTGGTTGTTGACGA
>PIYN01000018.1 GCA_003601775.1 Candidatus Bathyarchaeota archaeon | reverse complement strand
GATCTGGACGGGCTTTCCGTCCATCACCCTGAGGATCTTCTTGAAGTCCTCCTTCTGCATCGGCAGGAGCTCCTCCAGGACCTTGCGCCTCTCCTCCGCCGTATCCGCCATGACCATCTTCCTGACCAGGGCGACCCTCTCCACGCCGAGGAACATCCTCTCGGTCCTCGCCAGCCCTATGCCCTCGGCCCCGTACTCCAGCGCCTTCTTGGCATCGTTCTCATCATTTGCATTAGCCCAGACACCCAGCCTCCGGTACTTATCGGCCCAGGTGAGCATCTCCTCGAACTCCCCGCTGATCTCCGGCTCGACGAGGGGGACCTCCCCGACCATCACCTCCCCCGCGAGCCCGTCGATGGTGATCGTCTCCCCCTTCTTGACCGTGACGCCCCTGGCGGTGAAGAACTCCTTCTCCAGGTCTATGTGGAGCTCCTCGCACCCGACCACCGCCGGCTTCCCTATCCCCCTCGCAACGATGGCGGCGTGGGAGGTCATGCCGCCCCTGGAGGTGAGGATCCCCTCGGCGGCTGCCATGCCCCTGATGTCCTCCGGCGTCGTCTCAGGCCTCACGAGGATGACCTTCTCCCCCTTATCCGCCCACTCCTCCGCCTCCATCGGGTCGAAGACCACCCTCCCCACGGCGGCCCCCGGGGAGGCGGGGAGGCCCTTGGCGATCACCTTCTTCTCAGCCCTCGGGTCCACGGTCTTGTGGAGGAGCCTCTCGATCTGGTTAGGGTCGATCCTGAGGATCGCCTCCCTCTCATCAATGAGACCCTCCTTGACCATGTCGACGGCGATCTTCACAGCCGCCCGCGTCGTCCTCTTTCCCGTCCTCGTCTGGAGGATGTAGAGGGTCCCGCTCTCCACCGTGAACTCGATGTCCTGCATATCCCTATAGTGGGCCTCCAGCTTCCTCGCGACCTCCTCCAGCTCCTTGTAAAGTCCTGGGTTGATCTCCTTCAGGTCCTCCACGGAGATGGGTGTTCTTATCCCGGCGACGACGTCCTCGCCCTGGGCGTTGAAGAGGAGCTCTCCGTAGAGGCCGGGCTCCCCATTCGCCGGATTTCTGGTGAAGAGGACTCCGCTCCCCGAGTTCCAGTCCCGGTTCCCGAAGACCATCGTCTGGATGTTGCAGGCGGTCCCCATATCGTCCGGGATCCCCGCTATCTTCCGGTAGGCGATCGCCCTCGGGTTGTTCCAAGAGTTGAAGACGGCCGCGACAGCGAGCCTGAGCTGCTCGAGGGGTGACTGGGGGAACTCCCGCCCCACCTCCTTCTTGAAGACCTCCTTCTGCCGCCTCACGACCTCCTCCAGCGCCTCGGCATCCAGGTCAGCATCTCTCTTCACCCCCCTCTTCCTCTTCACGTCCTCCAGGATCTCCTCGAACTTCTGACGGTCGGCGTGCATGACGACGTCGGCGAACATGGTGATCAGCCGCCGGTAGGCGTCGAGGGCGAAGCGCCTGTCCCCGGTCAACCTCGCAAGGCCCTCCACGACCTCATCGTTGAGGCCCAGGTTCAGGATCGTGTCCATCATCCCGGGCATGGAGACGGGTGCGCCGGATCTGACGGAGACGAGGAGGGGATTCTCCGGATCACCGAACTTCTTCCCCGTCTTCTCCTCAAGCCTGTGCATGTGCTCGAGTATCTGCTCCCAGAGGCCCTCCGGAAACTCCCCCCCAGCCTCGAAGAAGGCCTTACAGACCCTCGTGGTGATCGTGAAACCCGGAGGTACTCGGATCCCAAGCCTCGTCATCTCCGCCAGGTTCGCACCCTTCCCCCCAAGGAGGTCCCGCATCTCCTTGCTTCCTTCCTCGAAGGAGTAGATCCACTTCTCCATACTGTATCAGCCCTTGACCCTCGATTACATCCTCTTACTCCCAGAGAGAATTAATAAATCTTTCATCCCGCGAATCCCCAATTCTCAGAAAACCTTAATTCGGAAAGATCCCCTCTTTCCATCAGCTGAGGAAGAGGAGGCTCCCCGTTGAGGCTACTTCTCCTGGTCCTATCCTCCCCTGGAGGCCATGGGGTCACCACGGCCTCCAAACTGGCCGAGGCGGCCCTGAGGCGGGGACATGAGGTGATCATCTTCTTTACAGGGGAGGGCGTGGAGAATCTGAGAAGAGATGCGGAGGGTCCTTCTGCTCGGCTCCTGGCGAAGCTCGCTGCGAGAGGCGTGAGGGTTCTGGCGTGTAGGGAGAGTGCGAGGCGGAAGGGCCTCCTTGTGGAGGGGGATCTGGTGGAGGGGGCGGAGATGAGCAGCCTGGCGGAGATGGTGGAGTTGATGGACTCCAGCGACAGAACCCTGGTCTTCGGGTAGGAGGGGGAGATGACGAAGAGGGTCACGATCATCGTGAAGACCGACCCTTCGAGGGAGAAGTCCAGGGTGACAGAGGCCTTGAGGATCGCCGCAGCCATGATCGGCATGGACCTGATCCCAAGGATCCTCTTCTGTTGCGGCGGGGTCCGTTGCCTCCTCAGGGGGAAGGAGAGGGGCAGGGAGGATTATTGGGGATACCTCAAGGCGGTGGCCGACCTGGCAGGTCTCTACCTCCTCTCCTCCAAGGAGGAGAAGGAGCCATGGCTCAGCGATCTTGAAGGCTCCCTCAGCCTCCGCTTGATCTCTCCGAAGGAAGCCGCTGAGATGATCTCGGAGAGCGACATCGTCTTCGCCCTATAGGAGGGAGGTCGTGATGCTGCTGGTAGTCCTCGGCTCCGGGGAGGGGGACGCCCTCCTCGAGATGATCGGACGAGGGACCCTGCTATTACTCGTCCATGGAGCCTGCAAATTCGCCGCCGATGAGGGGTTCCGCGAGGAGGCGAGGCGCCGAGGCGTGAAGCTCTTCGCCCTCAGGGAGGACCTCGAGGAAGGAGGCCTCTTGGATCAGAAGATCGACTGCGTTGAGGTCGTGGATTACGACGGTTGGGTCAGGCTCCTCGAGGGCTGTGAATCCGTCTTCTCCTGGCTTTAACGGTCCTCCACCCACCAGACCCACGCCCGCCTCTCCCTCGAGAGCCTACCCCTTATGACGCCCCTGAGGCGGAGGCGGTTCAAGAAGACGACGGTGGAGTCGGGACACTGGACCAGAGCCCTCTCAGCGGCCTCCTGTATCTCCCTCGTCGTCAGTGGCCTCCCCGCCTCCCTCAAGAGGGAGACCACGAACTCCTCGGGGTCAGCCCCAGGGTCAGCCCCACTATGTTCGTCTGGACCCAAGGCATCCACCCCGGAGAAGGGTGACCATATCAGCGATATAAGACTTTGAGCCCCCACGTTGATAACCTTTATTTGGTCACGGAGCCATCCTTGATTGAGAGGTGTCCTTTGTGAAACTATTCACCGTGGGCCCCGTGGCCTGTTACCCCGAGGTCTTGGAGGAGATGGGGAGGCAGATGTACAGCCACAGGAGCAAGGAGTACCTGCAGCTCCACTACGAGACCGTGGAGCTCCTCCAGAGGTTCTTGGAGACGGAGAACCAGGTCTTCCTCTTCTCCAGCACGGGGAGCGGCTTCATGGAGGCCTGTGTCCGCAACTGCGTGGAGAGGAGCATCCTCTGCTGCGTGAATGGTAGCTTCGGCAAGCGCTTCGCCACCGTCGCCGCCTCGAATGGGAGGGAGGTCGTGAAGGTCGAGCCCCCCCTCGGCGAGCCCACCACCCCTGAGATGCTCGACGAGGCCTTGAGGCAGCACCCCGAGGTCGAGGCCGTCGCGATAACCCACAACGAGACGAGCGTCGGACTCATCAACCCCCTGAGGGACCTGGCGGCCGTGGCCAAGGAACACGGGAAGCTCGTCTTCGTCGACGCCGTGAGCTCGATGGGGGGGACGGAGATCAAGGTCGACGAGTGGGGCCTCGACGTCTGCTTCTCGAGTTCCCAGAAGTGCTTCGGGGTCCCACCCGGCCTCGCCATCGGGAGCGTCAGCGAGGAGGCCCTGGAGAGGTCTGAGGAGATGAGAAACAAGGGGTGGTACTTTGACTTCAAGCTCTGGGAGAGGTATCACCGGGAGGGGAGAGGGACCCCCATGACCTCCGTGATACCGCAGGTCGCCGGGCTGAACAGGATACTGAAGCTCATCGAGGAGTGGGGAGGGAAGAGGTGGTACTTCGACCTCTACCTCAGGAGGAACAGGAGGATCAGAGAGGGGGTGGAGAGGCTGGGTCTGAGCCTCTTCCCAAAGAGGGGGTATGAGAGCCCCACTGTCTCCTGCATCAACGCCCCGGAGGGCGTGGACGGCCCGACGATCTATCAAAGGATGCGCGAGAGGGGCTTCGAACTTGCACAGGGCTATGGGGCCCTGAAGAAGAGGACCTTCAGGATCGGGAATATGGGTTACATGGAGTTCAGGGACATAGACCTGATGCTGGAGGCGCTCAAGGAGACCCTTGAATCCCTCTGAGGTTCATAAACTATTTTTACAAGGTTTCTTCGAGGAAGTACCGTGAAGTTCGACCTCCTCCTCCCCTCGACACTCTTCCTGATCTCCTCAGCCGGTCTCCTACTCTTCTCAAAGCTTGAGGATAAGCTCGAGGCTATCTCCAGCAAGGAGAGGCTGCGGGTGAGGGACGTCGTCCTGATCGTGCTGGTGATGGGGGTGATGGTTACCATCATGGTGGTGATGCCCGAGAGGATCATGCAGGTCCTCCTCCTCTTCTCCTCCTCATCCCTCCTCTTCCTCCTCACCCACCTCATCGTCCCTAAGTGGCCCCTCGCGCTACTCACCCCCCTGGCCTTCCTGCTCTCCTACTTCCTCTACTGGAACCTGATCCTCATGGACCTCTTCGCCGTCCTCTTCGTCGTCTCGGCGATCCTCTATATCAGCGTCTTCTTCACCTGGAAGACCACCCTCGCCTTCGCCGGCCTCCTAACGGCGATGGACGTCATCCAGGTCTTCGGAACACGACATATGGTCGCCGCCGCGGAGAAGATGTCCGGGCTCCGCCTCCCCATCCTGGTCGTCGTCCCGATGTATCCATCCTCCGGCTACGTCGCCCTCGGCCTCGGGGACCTCCTCCTCTCAGGGCTCCTCGCCATCCAGACCACCCGTCGATGGAATAGAAGAAAAGGCCTGACATGCTGCGCCCTCACCGCCGCAACCCTCATGACGGGTGAGGTCATCGCCCTGAACACCACCCACCACTTCCTCCCCGCAACTCTCTTCATCTCCCTCGGCTGGCTGATAACCCTTGGCCCAACCCTCCTCATAAAAGGAAGCACCCCAAAAAGCCCTTAGAATCAGGACTTAAAGGCTAAAGGGTTCCCAAAAAAACTACCGGAGGAGGCCTATCGAGCACCTCCGGTTCAAAGCCCATCATCCCAGGGAATATCCTAACTCTCTTGAAGGTCTCTCCAACCCCATAGAGATCACCTCCAAGGAGTTAGATATTCCCAGGAATTCTTTTAAAAGGAGGAATATATAAGCATTTCTCTCAACTATGCTCTTTTTGAATCTTAAAATTATAAGTAGTTTATTATATAATAGTTTATTTTAAAATTATATAATTAATATTAAAAAGATTGATTTGAAGCGGTATCAATTCCTTCCATTTCTTGAACGTGATGTTTTTTCAAATTTAAGTTCTTAGGAGAGAGTGGTCAGAGAGGGGACAGCCTCACCTCAACCCCCTTTTCGACGCCCAGCTCCGCGGAGGCGTTACCCTGGTTCACCGAGATCTCCAAGTATCCCCCACCCGCGACGAGGAGCAGGAGCTCCCCCACCGGGACGGAGGAGAAGGCCCTGACGAAGGGGATCCGGTAAGTTGCTCCGCCGATCTGGACCTCGAGGGTCGTACCCACCTCTATCCCAGCCGCGTCGAGGTCCTCATAGGTGACGTTGGTCACCAGGTTCCCGAATCCATCCACATGGATGATCTTCGCATAGATCCGCCCATTCTCGGCCTTCACGGTGTAGAGGGGAAGACGCCTGTACTCGGAGAGCTGGGACCCGAGGTCCGAGGGCTTGAGGCCCCGGGCCAGCAGCGCCGCGGTGGGGGCGAAGATGTCCCTCCCATGAAATACGTCCGAGACCCTCGGCGGGAGGAGGTCCATCCGGGTGATCTCATAGACCCCTTTGATGCCGAGCCTCTCCGCGGCGGGGGCGAGTAGGCCGTTGTCGGGCCCGACGAAGAATGCGTCGTGAGCCTCGATGATGATGGGCTTCCTTGGTCCTCCTACTCCGGGGTCCACGACGCCGACGTGGATCGTCCCCTTGGGGAAGTACCTCACCGCTCGGGCCAGGTTGTAGGCCCCCTCCTCGATGTCGTACTTCCTGATCTCGTGGGAGATATCCACGACGACCGCCTCAGGGCAGAGCCTGAGGATCACACCCTTCATCTCTGCCACATAGGAGTCCCTGAGCCCAAAATCCGTGAGTAGGGTGATGACCCTCAACACGACCACCCCTCTATTGGGCTATCTCTGATCACTCCCTCTTCCCCAGGTAAAAATCTTTAATTAAACGGCATCAAATATATCTCCGGAGGATTAGAAAAATGGGTACTAAGACTCTGACTAAGGAAGATCTCTGGTGTTCCGTCCTCGGTGGAGCAGCCCTCGCGACTGGTGGAGGGGGGCGGGCTCCGACCTACGAGGCCTTCTGTCAGGCGGTGGATCCTATCTTCGAGGCGGGGTTGAAGCCCAAGTTGATAGACCCAATGAGTCTCTCGGATGACGATCCGGTCCTCATGCCCATAGGGATCGGCGGAGGGATCACGAGGGAGGACAGGGAGCGATATGGACCACCGATAAGGTTCGGTCCCTATCGAGAGATCGCCTTCAAGGAGATGGACAGGGTCTTCCCGGTCTTGGAGTGGGCAGGGAGGCCGAGGGAGGATTGGCGTGAAGCCGCCATAAAGCGGCTGAAGGAGGTCAAGGGAGAGGAGAAGTACGTCGCATACTTTCCGGGTGAGATCGGCCCAGGGATATATAGACAGGCCGTAAGCGGGGCGAGGGATGGCGTGCCCGTCGTGGACGCGGACTGCGCTGGGCAGCGTGCCGTACCGGAGCTCTCCTTCACCAGCTTCAACGTGAAGCAGCTCCCCGCTACACCCGCCGTCATCGCGACTATCTGGGGCGACCTGCTGGTCTATGAGGAGTCCCTCAGTTGGCAGAGGTTGGAGGATATCACGAGGGCCATAGCCCTCGTCTCTGGGGGCTTCAACGCGACGATGATGTCCTTCAAGGGCAAGGACATAAAGGAGTCCTCTGTCCATGGGAGCTACTCCAAGGCTATTGAGGTGGGGAGGGCGATCCAGGAGGCGAGGGAGTCGGGGGACGACCCGGTAGATAGGATCGTTGAGGTCACGAAGGGTTACAAGATCTTCGAGGGGGAGGTCGTCGCCTACACGACCGAGGGGAAGTTCGCCTTCACCTGGGGCAACGGATGGATCAGGGGCACCGGCGAGTTCGAGGGGAAGCTCTTCCGCTTCTGGTACAAGAACGAGAACCAGATCTCCTGGCTCGACGGGAAACCCTATGTGACTTGCCCAGACCCCTTCACTGTCATCGACGCCAAGACAGGTGAGGGTCTATCCAACTTCCAACCTCAGGCATGGACCCCTGGGAGGAAGGTCGCGGTAGTCGGGGTGAAGGCAGCGGATATCTGGAGGACCGAGAGGGGCCTGCGCATCTATAATCCAAGGCACTTCGGCTTCGACATCGAGTACAAGCCGATAGAGGAGATCATGGAGAAGTAGTTTTTAACCATCCCTTCTTTTTATTAACAGGGGAGTTGAAGAATAACTAAGGTGTGCCATGAAGAAGGGGCAGATATCCACCATACTCTTGATCTTAGCCCTTATAGGCGGGGGCATAAACCTCTATTATCGATACTATTGGCTCCCCAGAAGTCAGAGGCCGGCATTCGAGGTCTTCGATGTAAGGGCCTTCAATGATTTAGAGCCTATGACGATTGTACATTATCAGATTAGGAACGTAGGGGGCTCGACGGCCCATGAGGTGCTCACCTCCGTCGCCCCCGTAGACGGGAATGCATCCCTTCCGGCTTACTTCCAGAACATCTCGGTTGGAGAGGCCGTATCGGTGAACAGGAGGATCCCCCTCGGACAATACACGAAGCTTAAGATAGGGATCATCTGCCTGGAGTTCCAGAAGGCCAAGTACTACACAGTAGAGCCGGATGTCAAGCCCGAGCCACCCCCGAGCCCCGACTTCTTAGTCTATAACCTATCCATCATAACTGTAGGCGAGGGAAACCAGACCTCCAATCGGGCGGTCTTCTGGATAATGAACATCGGCGGCTCCACGGCCCATAGAGTCAACGTCTCCCTCGCTGAGGGGGGGTACACGGTGATCCCCACTCTCTCGGTAGGGATACCGATGAGGTTGATCATCGACCTCAGATCGTTGCCTCAGGTAGTTGATGTGGAGGTCTCCTGTGAAGAGGGGGTTAGGCAGACCTACTTCCTCAGAGAATATGGATGAATTTCAGAGCCTCAGAAGTCTCCTTAATCCACGTCGCTCCTCCCTCCAGGCTCGAGGTTTGATATCCCTCTTCAGGAAGTCGTAGATCTCTGGGTAATACCCTGGTGTCGGGATGAGGTTCAGTCTCTTCAAGAGCCTCTTAAAGGCTGGCACGAACCTCCTCTTTGGGAAGTGGAGGTTCTCCATGACATACTTCTTCGTCGTATAATAGTCGAAGTTGTAGTCGATGATCCTCATGTCGAAGGCCCCTGGGTCTGTCCAAAGCGGGGTGCCCGGGTAGGGTGTGAGGAGGTTGACCTCGATGGCATCGACGGGGACCCTCTGAATAAGGTTGAAGGTATTCTCCATGGTCCCCTCATCTTCCCCAGGGACGTTGAAGATGAAGAAAGCGCCGACGAAGAGCCCCACCTCCTTCGCCCACCTCACAGCATCATCGATCTCCCCTATGGAGATGTCCTTACCCAAGTTCTTCAGGACCTCCTCGTCCCCATAGTCAATACCGTACTGGATCTCGACGCACCCCGCCTTCCGCATCTTCCTCAATAGGGGGAGGCTCACGTTGTCGACACGCGTCTCACACCCCCAGATGAACTTGAGCCTCCTACGGTGGATCTCGTCGCAGAGCTCCTCCACCCAATCAGACCTGAAGGTGAAGGCGTCCCCGAAGAAGAAGATCTTCTCACGTCCATATCTCTTAACGAGCGTGAGGCACTCCTCCGCCACCCTCCTCGGGTCCCTCAGTCTTATTCTCCTCCCGTAGAACCTGTTGATGTTGCAGAAAATACAATTATAGGGGCACCCCCGGGAGGTCTGAACAGTGGCAACGGGGTACTTCTTAAAGGGGAGGAGATCCCTCTCCGGAACTGGTAGCTCATCGAGGTCCCTTATAAGCTCCCTTGGAGGATTAACGACGACTTTCCCTCCCCTCCTGAAGGCGAGGCCCCTGATATCATCAACTGACTCACCTGCCAGGATCCTTTTACAGAACTCTAAGAAAGTGTACTCCCCCTCTCCAACGACGATGAAGTCCAACGCCGGAGTGCTTTCCAGGACCTCCTTGGGCAGGGCTGAGGCATGAACTCCTCCCATGACCGTCACGATACTTGGCTTAACCCTCTTTATCTCGTTGATTATTTTCTGCGCAACCGAGAAGTTGAAGGTATAGGACGTGACGCCTACTATCCTTGGGCTCAGCCGTTGAAGCCGCCTGCGAAACTCCGAACGGGTTGGCAGCTCGACGTTGAAGTCCATGAGGGCCGTGGAGATCCCATTGGACCTTAGGACCCCTGCGAGGTAGTAGAGGCCCAGAGGCTCCCTCAATAATCCCTTGAAGGGAGGCGAGATCAAGAGCACCTGCATCACACCGCTATCCTCCAAACTTCATTCCAAACTATGACAAATCTCCCCTTATCAACCTTCACACTCCTTTCCCGGCAAACCCCTCAGAGAGGATCTTTTCCTTCGACATCTCCAGAGAGATGAATGCAACTTCTCACCTCCAATAGATCTTCCATCCCCTAAATAGCCTGGACCAAATTATAACTTCAAAGGGTTTTCAGGACAGGAGAGGAGCTTCCCCCTTATATAGAATTCATGGGGCGCCCCGCGCCAGTGCTCGGGGGATGAGTTTGTAGTAGAAGGTCGCCGTGGTGGGGTCGAAGGGGTTGTAGCGTTGTTCCCACTCGAACCATCTTCTTCCACCGTTCCCTGGGACCACCCCTATGTAGATGTAGTAGCTCTGCCAATATTCAGACTGGCTGACCCCGATGCCCCCGCCATTTTTGGTGCCGTCCGTCACCCAGAGATGGACCGTCACATTTACGTCCTCGGGTCCATAGTTGTAGATCCACCCCATTATATGGATCGTACCCTCACGACCCCAGGACTCCGTACCATTATGGAACCTCTCCACCGTGGTATAATACGACAGTTCTGCCCTGAGATCGGGCATAGAAGCCTTAAAACCGAAGGTCTCAAAGTAAAGACTCCCCAAAAAGGCGAATAAAAGTACAATTACCATTGTAACTGCGAGTCTCCTTTTAACCTTCTCCCCTGCCTGCGGCGGAGCCTACGTCTTCGCCTTCGACCTCGAATCATCCGCCGCGCTCATAGCCTGCATAAAACAGATGGCGAGAAATCACCTGAGGATAGTGAACGCCCCCTTCGCGGTGGAGGCCGTACAATTCGAGAAATACTGTGTAGACGCGGCCCGCGTCGATGAGAAGTATGGAGGACCCTGGAAGTATGGGAGGGACTGGGTACAGCTCCCCTACATGCCAGGAGGCAGCGCGGCACTCGTTGCCTTCCTTGAGGATGTGCACTCCGCGGTAGCCACCGATGTAAAGGGGACGCCCTTAGACGAGCTCCCACTGATGAGGGACTTCCATAACTACAAGGATATCGCCCTCTGGATCTGCCCGCACTGGGCCTTCCCGATGATCGTGCAGTATGTCACCGGGGAGAGGGGCATCCCGAGCGTGTACTTTGCCCAAGCAGCCGCTTATGCACGATACTCCGTCTACATGATGATATATCCTGATAAGGTCTGGATGACGAACGGCTTCCTTGGTGGAGCGCAGTATGAGAAGCTGGTGGGGATAAAGGGGCTTGGTCATGCCGCCATCGACTCCTACGCGATCCTGAGCGCGGTTTATCTGATCTTCGTCATTCTGGGGAACATTACCATGGTCTCAAGGATAGGAGAAGAGAAGGAAGAGGAGGTGACGGTATGATATCCACTGATCCATGGGTCTGGCTCTCTGCCTTCTTGACGATCTGCTCCTTTACACTACTCTACGGTGATAACCCACTGTTCCGTATAGGCGAATATACCTACACGGCCACCGTCGTCGCTCACTCCGTCGTGACGGGCATACAGACCTTAAGGAGCCGCTTCTTGCCTCTATTCACCGGGGCGAAGCCGATCTTGATCGTTCCGCTGATACTTGGGATCATGTCCCTCTTCGTCGTCTGGAAGAAGTACGCCTGGCTTGCCTCCTTCCCGATCGCGATAATGATCGGGGTAGGGACGGGCCTCTCGATAAGAACCCTGATGGCGACAGATGTCGTCGGCAACATCAACGCGGTGGTCAGCGAGGCGGGGAAGATCCTCGTCCCACCACTGTCCAGTCAACTGGGGTACTTCGTGAGAGTGGTCTTCACCATAGCAGCTGTGGTCTATCTGCTATTCACGGTCTTCCTAAGGGGACCGTTGAGCAAGCCGGTCGAGTACATAAGGACCTTCGGAAAGTACGTCTTCCTGGCCTACCTAGGATTATCGGTCGGGAACGCCGTTATGCAGGTATCTGGGCTCGCGACGAGTGCGATAAATCGGCTCCTCAGGCAGTGGCTGGGTCTGTAGCATAGAGCGAGTGCTCCTTTTTATTTTTATATCTACGATGTTTAATTTGTTAGTGGTGACGATGTCCCCAAAGAGAGTCGAGATCTCTGAGATGGAGAGGGAACTCATAGAGAAGGTAGCGAGGAAGATCGTTGACATGGAGCTGGAAGGTGTCGCGATAATGCTCCTGCAGACTATAAAGCCCCTAACTAAGATCGGGGGGGAGTTAGCTTATTTCTACCTCGCCCCCTTCCTCCCCCTTCTTGAGGATAAGGGGTATGAGTTCCTCGATACCTTTGAGAAGAGGGAGAATATAGAATTACTCATCAGGAGAATGGAGAAATTAAGTAAGGAAAGATCCAAGGAAAAGGAGAAGATTCAGGGACCAAGTTTTCTGAATAAGTTAAAAAAGAAGTTATTCTCTTCCCGATAAAGTATATAAATGACTTCCTTAATTCCAAAAGGAGGACTGCCGGGAGAGGAGGCGTTGAGTTGTCAGGACGTAGGAGAGCGATGATATGGGAGCGGGATGAGAAGGCTATCCTGAGACTTCATAAGCCAGAGGAGGAGATGGAGTATATCCTGGTCACGGATGTGGGTAGCACCACGACGAAGGCCAGGCTCTTCCAGAAGATCAAGGGCGAGTGGAGGTATGTACTGAGCGGGGAGGCACCGACGACCGTTGAGGCTCCCTATGAAAACGTCATCATGGGCGTTCAGAACGCCATAAGAGAGGTGGAGGAACTCACAGGCCTCAAGATCCTCTCAGATGAGGGGAAGATCATCAAGCCCCACTATGACGGCCATGGCGTAGATTTCTACTGTACGACGAGTAGCGCCGGCGGGGGCCTCCAGATGATGGTCGCGGGGGTCATCAAGACGATGACGGCGGAGAGCGCCAACAGGGCGGCCCTCGGCGCAGGAGCCATAGTCATGGATGTCATCGCGGTGGACGATGGGAGGCCTGACTATGAGAAGATCGAGAGGATAAGACATCTGAGGCCTGATATGATCCTATTGGCGGGTGGGACGGACGGTGGGACGACGACGCTCGTGATGCAGATCGCCGAGCTTATCGCGGCCGCCAATCCAAGGGCGAGGTTGGGGGCGGATTATAAGCTCCCCCTCGTATTCGCCGGAAATAAGGCGGTACGTCCAGCCATCAAGAAACTCATGGGTGATAAATTCGCACTCTCCATAGTTGACAATATTAGACCTGTCCTTGAGATAGAGAACACCGAGCCTGCTCGTCGGGCGATCCACGAGTTGTTCATGGAGCATGTGATGTCCCATGCCCCTGGATATCCAGAGCTGATGACTTGGACCGACTTGGATATCCTGCCGACGCCCGCCGGGGAGGGGATGGCGATGCAGCTCATCGCCTATATCGAGAAGAAGAACGTCCTCGGCGTGGGGCTGGGTGGTGCGACGACGAATGTCTACTCGGTCTTCGATGGGAAGTTCGTCCGTAGCGTCAGCGCGAACCTGGGGATGAGCTACAGCATCTGCAACGTCATGAAGGAGGCGGGGATAAAGAACATCATGCGTTGGATCCCCTTCGAGATCGATGAGGGCGACTTGGTCGATATCTTGAGGAATAAGATGATCAGGCCGACGACGATACCGCATACGCTGAAGTCCCTGGTCGTGGAACACGCCGTCGCGAGGGAGGCCCTCAGGCTCGGGTTGAAGCACCATAAGACGATCGCGACGAGGCTTAAGGGGGCGAAGCGGGCTCAGAGGATGATCGGGGATATACTCGAGTACACGTTGAAGGAGACCTACATCGACATGATGAAGATAGATATCATAGCAGGGACTGGTGGGTTACTATCCCACGCTCCCAGGAGGGTTCAGTCCATGCTCATCCTGACCGATGGGTTCCAGCCTGAGGGTGTGACTAAGATGTATCAGGACAGCGTGTTCATGATGCCCCACCTCGGGGTCCTCTCCAAGGCCTTCCCGGAGATCGCCTGGAACATCTTCGACAAGGACTGCCTGATCAGGCTCGGGACCATTATCGCCCCTGCGGGCACGGCGAACCAGGGTGAGCCCGTCGCCAAGGTGAGGATCGAGTTGCCAGAGGGAGAGGTCTTCGAGAGGGATGTGACCTTCGGCGAGATCATCAGGGTCCCACTTGCGGAGAGGACGCAGGCAAAGGCTATCATCTCCCCAACTCATGACTTTGATGTCGGCGCCGGCTTAGGGAAGACTTTGGAGACGACGATCGAGGGAGGGGTCGTTGGAGTGGTGATAGACGCAAGAGGTAGGCCACTGGTCCTTCCAGAGGACGACGAGGAGAGGAGGAAGACCCTCGTGAGATGGTTCGAGTCCCTTGATATGTACCCCGAGGCCTTTCTAAAGGAGTGCAAGGGTGAGTAGGATGGGTAAGAAGAGCGTTGAGAAGGAGTCGGCTGAGGAGGCGTATGCCTATACGCCTGGTCTGAAGGTGAAGAGGGAGGTCACCGTATCGAAGACTCGTCTACTCCCCATCCCAGGCGAGGTCCTGGTGAAGGAGGGCGACATCGTCGACTTCGACACTATAGTCGCCAGGGCGGAGGTTCCAGGGAAGCCCAATATCGTGAAGGCCTCAGAGATTCTGAATGTGAAGCCCGAGGACTTACCCGCCTTCATGGTGAAGAAGGTGGGCGACGAGGTCAAGGAGGGGGAGATCATAGCCAAATACACGCCCTTCTGGGGGTTGATCAAGAGGTTCGTGAAGTCTCCGGTTGACGGAGTAATCGAGAGCATCTCCGACGTTACGGGGCGTATCGTCATAAGGGAGCCTCCCACACCCGTCGAGGTCAAGGCATATATCCCGGGCAAGGTGACCAAGGTCCTGCCGAGAAGGGGTGTCGTGATAGAGACCCACGCCGCCTTCGTCCAAGGGATCTTCGGGATAGGAGGGGAGAGGCATGGAGAGCTGAGGATTGTGGTTGATTCTCCAGATGATGTGCTGACTCCTGACAGGATAGCGCCGGAGCACAAGGGGAAGATCATAGTCGGAGGGAGCCTGATAACCCTCGAGGCCTTTAAGAAGGCCGTGGAGTTGGGCGTGAGGGGTATCATAGTCGGGGGCGTGAGGGGGGTCGACCTCACTGAGTGCCTCGGATACGAGATAGGGGTGGCCATCACGGGTCATGAGGACATCAGCCTCACGTTGATCATCACTGAGGGATTCGGTAGGATGAGCATGTCGAGGAGGACCTTTAACCTGCTCAAGGAGTTCGAGGGGTATGAGGCGGCGATAAACGGGGCGACGCAGATACGGGCCGGCGTCATACGTCCCGAGATCATCATACCACATGAGAAGCATTTCTCAGGGAGAGAGGGGGAGGAACTGAGCCGGGGGATGCGCCCCGGAACCCTCGTCAGGATCATCCGGGAACCCTACTTCGGGAAGATTGGCAAGGTCGTGAGCCTGCCGGTTCACCTGCAGAAGATAGAGACGGAGTCCCTTGTAAGAGTGCTGGAGGTTCAACTGGACGAAGGGGTCGTCGTCGTGCCGAGGGCGAATGTGGAGATCATAGAAGAGTAAACAATCATCATGACTTCCTTTTCTGTCAACATTTATTTCAATTAGAATAAAAAGGGAAGAAAAGAAAGATTCTACCTACTTGAAGAACTCCTCTATGGGCTTATACTCGATGTCGAAGCCGAAGTGCTTCGGGTTGAAGATCTCCAGTCCCTTCGGCGTCCTCCACAGCTTGTCAGCCTTCACCCCGATCACCGAGACCTCCCTCCCTTCAGCGAAGTCTGCCCCCCAGTTGGAGAGGCCCTTCCCTGTCTTGGAGTCCATGACGCAGAGGAGGTCTGGGCAGGTGACGTAGGGCTTGTCGTCGAGCCAAGAGATTTGGTTCTCGTTCTTGTACCAGATGCGGAACTTCTTCCCCTCGAACTCGTCGACGCCTTCGTACCTGTGCTCGCCCCACATGAAGCCCCCTCGCTCCTCCCTCTCGAAGTGGGTGACCTTCCCCTTGAAGAGGAGGTACGCGTCGATGGCCTTCACGGCCGCCTCCACTGGGTCCTTACCCTTGTCCTTCGCCTCCTTGATGGCCTTCCCCAGGCGGATGGACTTGGTGATGGTGTTCAGGACGATGGAATTCGGCAAGACCTTCCCCCTTATCGGGGTGCTCATGATGAGGCAGCTCCCGCCTGAGATCACCGCCATGGCCCTGCAAATGTCTTCAGCCCTGGCGTAGTCCACGACCTTCTTGACCATCATCGTCTCCATCCAGGGGGTGACGATCGCTATGGGGGTGAAGGGGATGCCCACGATGTTCAGGGTGCAGAGCTCGATCTCGGGGACCGCCCTGCCGTTACAGTCCCCATCTACGACGGGCTTATCGCCGAGGGCTGCCACCACCGCTGGGAGGATGGTGTTCCCGCATCCCAGCTCGAAGGCGAGGAAGGCGGAGATCTCCTCGCCTGTGTAGCCGACCATCATCTTCTCCGCTACGTATACCGTCTTCATGAAGTCCGACATCCCAGGCATCCTCCCGAACTTCTTCAGGATCTTCTCTCTGATCTCCTTCTCCACGCCTCCGCCTACGCCCGCCGCCCCCACGATGAGGGCGTCCTCTGGGACATCCTTTGGGTCCACGATCTTTATCTCCTTGTCCTTCTCCTTCAGGAACTGGAGCATCATGTTCGCCCACATCCGTCCCCCTCCGCCGCCGGTCCCCAGGATCTCCGCGCCGTCCAGGAAGTACTCGATCTCCTGTTCCGAGAGTGTTCTCTCCTTCATGCTCATCACTCAATAAAAGAACTAAGTCTTCCTCGTCTTATTATTTAAGGCTACTTCTCCTCTTCCTTCTGCTCTCCACGTCTCTCTCTCGTGTAAAGCCAGGTGATGACGAGGAAACTGAAGGAGGATAAGAGGAGCAGGAGTTCGTCCTTCGTTGGGGGGGTTATGGTCCCGAAGAGCAGGGCCACGAAGAGGAAGATCAAGAACCCGATTAAGGCCGCGAGCACCCTTCCACACCGTCAAAGGAAGGGGGGACAATCCTCTTAAACTTTTTCACAAATCTTGATTATGCCCCCGGCCGGGACATGCCCCGGCTTTATGCTCCTATATTCCCTATTTACAAAAGTTTTAAGAAGGAAAGGCCTCTCTATCTTCTAAGGCCATATTTTGAGGAAAAACGAGGGATGTAGAGATGGGAAAGAGAACCCTGGGTAAGGAAGAGGTATGGCAGTTGGTATTCGGGGCAGCCGCCTTGGCCACGGGTGGGGGAGGGGCGTGCCCTACCTACGAGCAGTTCAGTGCGCGTGCTGACCCCTTCTTCGAGGCGGGGTACAAGCCTACCCTCATAGATCCCACGGATATCAAGGACGATGAAGTCGTCTTCTGCAACGTCGGCTGTGGGGGAGGGATACGCAGGGAGTACGCGGAGCTCTACACGCGCCGTTACATGCCGTGGAAGAAGTGGTTCAAGCAGATAGACCTCATCTGGCCGCTCAACAGCTGGTCGGAGATCCCCGAGGATCCCTACGGCGGGGAGGAGCACCTGAAGAAGTTGGCTGAGATCGTTGGTAAGGAGCCGGTTGCCTACGTCCCCTTCGAGGTCGGGCCCCTCGACGCGGGTCAGCTCTACGACGCCGCGAGGAGGGGTGTCCCGCTCGTGGACGCTGACCTGGCGGGCTATAGGGCTGTCCCAGAGCTCTCCTTGACGAAGCTCAACGTGATCAACGCCCCGGTCGCCCCCTACACCATAGGCACCGCCTGGGGTGACATCATCGTCGGCTACAAGGTCCTGAGCCACCAGAGGTGGGAGGATATCTGCAGGCACATAGCGGTGATCTCCGGCGGGGGGTGTGCCCCCGCCATCTCCATAAGCGGGGAGAACATCAAGAAGGGGACGGCCCACAATACCCTGAGCTTCACCATCAAGGTGGGTAAGGCGATCCTGGACGCTGTGGACAAGGGAGATGACCCCACAGAGGTCTTAGTTGAGGTCACGAAGGGCTATAAGATCTTTGAGGGGAAGGTGGCCTACTACACGGTGGAGAGGAAGACGGCCTTCATCTACGGCCACGTATGGATCGAGGGGACCGGCGACTACGAGGGGAAGACCTTCAAGCTCTTCTTCAAGAACGAGAACCAGATTAGTTGGATCGATGAGGAGCCCTACGTGACCTGTCCAGACCCCTTCACCGTCGTCGACAAGAAGACAGGACTCGGGCTCTCAAACTTCAGGTCAGACTGGTGGACCCCGGGTAGGGAGGTCGCCGTCTGCGCCATGAAGGCCTGCGACCACTGGAGGACTGAGAGGGGCCTACGCATCTACAACCCGAAGCACTTCGGCTTCGACATCAAATACGTCCCAATAGAGGAGAAGCTGGAATAACCCTCCCTTCTCTCTTTTTCTTTGTGTATCAGAGTGGCGGTAAAGAGGATATTCTGTTGTCTGGAAGTTACTACGCCTACAAGGGTCAGAGATTCCTGAAGGGGATGGGAGAACAATCATGGGATCTTTATGCCATATACCTTCTATTTCCTCCTCTCAATAGTTTTAAATGGTCGATCGGTTCCTCTTCTCTTGGTGTAGCCTTATGAGGACCTTATCGAGGAGAGACCTGGAGGATTACATCCTCGGCGCTGGGATCCTCGGGTGCGGCGGGGGTGGAGGCGCCGAGTGGGGTATGAGCATGGTGGAGGATGCTCTCAAGAAGGGGCTGGAGTTCCGGCTCGCGGAGATCTCAGAGCTCCCAAAGGAGAGGCGCCTCTGCATCCTCTCGGGCGTTGGGGGTGGTGTATCGAAGGAGGACAGGGAGAGGGTCGCCGCCTATCTTCAGAGATTCCCGAGGACGAGGGAGAGGAGGGTCCAGCTCCTGAGGAGGGTCGCCAAGGAGTTGGCCGACTACATTGGGGAGGAGTTCTGCGCCTACATCGCGAGCGAGACGGGGCCGGGGAACGGCATCCTCCCGATGTACCTGAACGCCATAGAGGGGAAGCCCTGCGTGGATGGGGACTGCTGCGGGAGGGCGAAGCCTGAGATAGGCATCTCCTTGACGAATGTGGCGGAGATACCCGTCACCCCCCTCGCCATGGTCACCCCCTTCGAGGAGGTCGTGATACTGAAGAGCGCCGTGGACGACTACAGGGCCGAGGACATCACGAGGTTCGTCGCCGTGGCCTCAGGAGGGGGGGTCACGGCCGCGAGGTGTCCGGCGACCGTGGAGGAGTATGAGAAGGGGATCGTGCCGGGCCAGGTGTCCCGATGTATCCGGATCGGGGCGGCTGTCAGGGAGGCCAGGGAGAAGGGCAGGGACCCCTTGAAGGCCTTCCAGGAGGAGCCCGGGGTCTACAAGATCTTCGAGGGGACCGTCTCCTCCTTCGAGGTGGAGGGGAGGCGCGGCTTCCACTGGGGTGAGTGGCACATAGAGGGGGCTGATGAATTCAAGGGGAAGAGGCTCAGGGTCTGGTTCAAGAACGAGAACCTCATCTCCTGGCTCGACGGGGAGCCCTACGCGATGTGCCCGGACCTGATCTGCATAGTGGACAGCGAGACCTGTGACGGCCTCTCGAACTTCCGGGAGAGCGGGGCCTACAACGGGAGGAGGGTCACCGTCTTCGGGGTCAAGGCCCATGAGCGGTGGAGGACGCCGAGGGGGATCGAGGTCTTCGGGCCAAAGCACTTCGGCTTCGACATCGAGTACGTCCCCCTGGAGGAGCTGCTATAAGCTTTTAGGTGTCATATCCAAGGGCCGCTCCTTGATTCCATTTATTTTTCAAACCCCCACCCTCCTTTTTAATTATTAGAAGTGATGAAGGTGATGGAGGGGGAGTCGACGGTTGTTCAGGGTTAGCATAGATGTTGGGGGGACCTTCACGGACCTCGTCGCCATGGACGACCAGGGCGAACTCATCAATATAAAGGTCCCAACGACGCCGAGGAGCCCGGAGGAGGGGGTCTTGGAGGCCTTTAAGGTTCTACTCAAGGAGCACGAGCCCGGTGATATACGCCTCGTGACCCATGCGACGACGATAACGACGAACGCCCTCTTCGGCCAGATCTCCCTCGAGCTCCCCAAGGCGGCCCTCATCACGACGAGGGGGTTCAGGGACGTCCTGGAGATAGGGAGGCAGAGGAGGCCTGAGCTCTACAACCTCTTCTTCCAGAGGCCCCGCCCCCTCGTGCCCAGGAGGTACCGCTACGAGCTTAGGGAGCGGATCGGGCCTAACGGGGAGGAGCTGGAGCCCGTGAGCCCCGAGGACCTCGCCGACATCATCGACGGGATCAGGCACGAGGGAATTCGCTCGGTCGCCGTCGGGTTGATCAACTCCTACGCCAACCCGAGGCATGAGGAGGAGGTGAGGGAGGCGCTGGAGAGGGCCTGTCCAGGGGTCTACGTGACGATCTCCTGTGAGATCTCCCCCGAGTACAGGGAGTACGAGAGGATCAGCACCGCGGTCGTCAACGTCGTCCTTATACCCATAGTCCACGCCTACATGGAGAGCCTCCTCCGCTCGCTGAAGAGGCTCGGCGTCTCCGCCCCCTTCTACGTGATGCAGTCCAACGGGGGGCTGGCCCGGGCGGGGAGCATCATCTTCAGACCGGCGACGATCGTGGAGTCAGGCCCCGCCTCGGGCGTCGTGGCCTCGGCCTTCTACGGGAGGCTCCTGGGGCTGGGGGACGTGATGAGCTTCGATATGGGGGGGACGACGGCGAAGGCGGGGGCCGTGAGGGGCGGGGTCCCGGAGACGGTCTCCGAGTACGAGGTAGGTGGGAGGGTCCACAGGGGGAGGGTGGTGAAGGGGAGCGGGTACCCCGTGAGGTTTCCCTTCATAGACCTGGCGGAGTGCAGCGCGGGAGGGGGGACGATAGCCTGGGTCGATGAGGGGGGTGCCCTGAGGGTCGGGCCCCTGAGCGCAGGGGCCCACCCCGGCCCCGCCTGCTACGGGCTGGGGAACAGGGAGCCGACGATCACCGACGCGAACCTCGTCCTGGGGAGGCTCAACCAGAGGTACCTCCTCGGGGGGGAGATGAGGATCCACGCCGACCTGGCCCGCGAGGCCCTGAGGAGGCGTATCTGTGACCCCCTGGGCCTCGACCTCCCAGAGGCCGCCTCCAGCATAGTGGAGATCTCCAACTCCATCATGGCGAAGATCCTCAGGATGGTCTCCGTCGAGAGGGGGTACGACCCCCGGTCCTTCTCCCTCATCGCCTTTGGTGGGGCTGGGCCCATGCATGCCTGTGCCCTCGCCGAGGAGCTGGGGATCCCCCTCATCGTGGTCCCGGTGAACCCGGGCCTCTTCTCGGCCATGGGCCTCCTCGTCTCGGATGTTGTGCACATCTACCTGAGGGCCGTGATGAGGACCGCCGACGAGGTCTCCCCCTCCGACCTGGAGGAGGCCTTCAGGGAGCTCGAGGGGAAGGGGGAGAGGCTCCTGGGAGAGGATGGCTTCCCGCAGGAGAGGATGGTCTTCCTCAGGGAGCTCGACATGAGGTACATCGGTCAGTCCTATGAACTCTCCATACCTGCCCCGAGGCCCCTCTCTGAGGGGGGCTTTCGGGGGGTCGTGGGACTCTTCCATGAGAGGCATAGGGGTGTCTATGGATACGCGGCCGAGGGGGAGGCCGTGGAGGTCGTCAACGTGAGGCTGAGGGCCGTCGGCGTCATGGCGAAGCCCAGGCTGAGGACCTACCCAGAGGAGGGACCTGAGCCCAAGAGGGGGAGCGTCGTCGAGAGGAGGGAGGTCTTCTTCGAGGCCCTCGACGATTATACGGAGTGCCCTGTCTACAGGAGGGCCCGCCTGGCGCCGGGGAACAGGGTGGAGGGACCGGCCATCATAGAGCAGTACGACTCGACGACGGTCCTCTACCCCGGGTGGAAGGCCCACGTCGACGAGTTCAGGAACCTCAGGCTGACCCCCATCGGTCAAGAGGAGGGATAGGGGAATGGTCATCGACCCCGTGACGGTTGAGGTCGTGAGGGGCGGCCTCGTCTACACGGCGGAGGAGATGGGGATCGCCCTGAGGAAGTCGGCCTACTCTCCGAACATCAAGGAGAGGATGGACCACTCCTGCGCCATCTTCGACCCCCAGAGGAGGATGGTCGCCCAGGCGGAGCATATCCCGGTCCACCTGGGCTCCATGTCCCTCGCCGTCAAGAGGGGGCTGGAGCACTACAGGGGGAGGCTCGAGGAGGGCGATATGCTCCTCTTCAACGACCCCTACCTCAGTGGGACCCACCTCCCCGACATCACCCTCATAGCCCCGGCCTACTACGAGGGGGAGCTCGTCGCCTACCTCGCCAACAAGGCCCACCACTCCGACGTCGGGGGGAAGGCGCCCGGTAGCCTCGCTGGGGACGCGACGGAGCTCTTCCAGGAGGGCGTCATCATCCCCCCCGTGAAGTTCGTGAAGGCAGGGGAGATAGATGAGGAGCTCTCGGAGCTCATCCTCTCCAACGTGAGGACACCCGAGGTCAGGATGGGGGACCTGAGGGCCCAGATAGCGGCCAACAGCCTCGGGATCAGGAGGGTCTTAGAGATGGTGGAGGAGCACGGCGTCGAGAGGCTCCACGCCGCCATGGAGGCCATAATGGACTACTCGGAGAGGAGGATGAGGAGGGAGATCGAGGCGATGCCTGAGGGGACCTACGAGGCGGAGGACTTCCTCGAGGACACGGGCGTCGGGGAGGGGCCGGTCAAGATCAGGGTGAGGATCACCGTCGAGGGTGACGAGATCACCTTCGACTACACCGGGACGGACCCCCAGGTCGAGGGCCCCGTCAACGCGCCACTGGGCGTCACACTCTCAGGCGTCTACTTCACCCTCACCTCGGTGACGGACCCCACGATCCCCATCAACGACGGCTGCTACAGGCCCGTGAAGGTCATCGTCCCCGAGGGATGCCTCATGAACCCGGTGAAGCCGGCACCAGTCGCTGGCGGGAACGTCGAGACGTCGCAGAGGAACGTCGACGTCCTCCTCAAGGCCTTCGCCCAGATCCTCCCGGGGAAGGTCTGCGCCGCGGGGCAGGGGACGATGAACAACGTCTGCGTCGGGGGGATCGACCCGAGGACCGGACGCCCCTGGGCCTTCTACGAGACGATAGCCGGAGGGTACGGCGGGAGGCCGGGCCTGGACGGCGTGGACGGGGTCCACGTCCACATGACGAACACCATGAACACCCCCATAGAGGCAATAGAGGCCGCCTACCCCATCCGCTTCCTGGGCTACCGGCTGAGGTGCGACACGGGGGGGCCGGGGAAGTGGCGGGGGGGATGCGGCGTCGAGCGGAGCTGGATGCTCCTCGCACCCTCCGCGACCCTCTCCATCCTGGCTGAGAGGAACAGGATCCGGCCCTGGGGCCTCTTCGGGGGGAGGCCTGGCGCCCCAGGGGAGTACCTCATCAGGAAGCCGGACGGGAGGGTCCTGAGGCTGAGGTCCAAGTGTACCGTCAAGATGACCCAGGGGGATATCCTCATCATAAGGACGCCGGGCGGGGGCGGGTACGGCGACCCCTACGAGAGGGACCCAAGCCTCGTCCTCAGAGACGTCGTCGACGGACTCGTCTCCGCGTCCGCGGCCAGGAGGGACTACGGCGTCATGATAGACGAGGAGCGGATGACCGTCGACCTGGAGGCGACTGAGGAGCTCAGGAGAAGGAGGCGCAGGGCCGCCGGGGTCGGAGGTTAGGTCTTCCCGGAGAGGTTGAACTCTTGGTGTATGGCCCTCACGGCCTCCTCCCCGTCCTCCTCCTTCACGACGAAGGAGATGTTCAGCTCTGAGGATCCCTGGGCTATCATCCTGACGTTTATCCCCCTCGAGGCCACGGCCTTGAAGACCCTTGCTGCGACGCCTGGGGTCCCCCTCATCCCCGCCCCGACGACCGCCACGACGCATACGTCCTCCTCGACGTAGACATCGCTTATGAGGCCCGTGCCCAGGAGGGCGTTCTCGATGAGGCTCTCGGCCTGGTAGAGCCTGTCCTTCGAGATCATCAGGGATATGTTCGCCTCGCTGACGCTCTGGGAGATCATGAAGATGTTTATGCCCTTCCTCCCCAGGAGTTGGCAGACCCTCCCCGCCACCCCCGGCATCCCGATCATCCTCAGCCCCTGGACGTTCAGGAGGCCCACACCCCTGACCAAGGTGACCGCCTTCACCACCCCTTCGCCGATCTTGACCTCCCCGGTTATCCTCGTCCCCCTCACTTCAGGCCTCCTCAGGCTCTTTATCACGACGGGGATCCCGGCCCTCATGGCCGGGACGAGGGCCCTCGGGTGCATCCGCTTAGCCCCGAAGACGGCCATCTCGACGGCCTCCTCGAAGGAGATCTCCTCTATGATCCTCGCCTCTGGGACGATCCTCGGGTCGGCCGTCATGAGGCCCTCCACGTCCGTCCATAGGTAGATCTCGTCAGCCCCCAGCACCTCCCCTATCAGCGTCGCCGTGTAGTCTGAGCCCCCTCTCCCCAGCGTGGTCACGACCCTGTCCAGGTCCTCCCCTATGAATCCGGTGACGACGGGGATGATGCCCTTCTCAAGCAGTGGCTTCAACTTTGCCTCGACCCGGAGACGGGTGTTCTCCATGAGGGGCCTCGCCTCCCCGAAGTTCGAGTCCGTCACGATCCCCGCTTCCCCTCCGGTCATCCAGGAGGCCTTCAGCCCCTGGGACCGGATAGCCCCCCATAGTATGGGCGTCGATAATCTCTCCCCGAAGGAGAGGATGTAGTCCCTGGACCTCGGTGTGACCTCCTCCAGGTACCCTATTGCCGTCAAGACCCTCTCCAGCTCTGAAATAGTCGTGGTGACGATCCTCTCGACCTCTCCCCGAACCTCCACGTCCCCCACGGCCCTACGGGTCGCCTCCACGTGATCCGCCCTCAGAGACTCGATCTCCTCTCTCACATCCTCCCCCCTTAAGGACCCTTCGACCATGTTCAGGAGCCTATCCGTGACACCCTTCATGGCCGAGACGACCGCCACGATCCCATCACCCCTGTTAAACGCATCCCTCACCAGCTCAGCCGCCCTCAAGATGCTATCCCCATCGGTCAGACAGCTGCCGCCGAACTTCATAACCAAGAGTCTCAAGCCCATCCCCCCAGGCTCCCGCTCAAATTACGCTTAACCTCCGCCAGATCCCTTATGATGGAGAGCGCCGTCTCGACCCCGCCGGCGCCGCGGCCGACCACCGTCTGCTCGCCGAGTCTGCGGCACTTGAAGGTCACGGCGTTTAGGACCCCCCAGACACAGAGGGGGCTCCTCCTCGGGACCTCCCTCGGCTCGACCTTAAGTTTATCTTCCCTTATGGAGGCCACAAGCTTGACGGCGTAGTCCCTATGGTAGGCCTCAGCGACTTCCTCTCGCGTGACTCCCCCGATCCCCTTGACCTCCACATCCCTCAGGGTCGCCTTCAAGCCCAGGACGTAGTTCGCCATGATGACGAGCTTACAGGCCGAGTCCAGGCCCTCCAGGTCCATGGATGGATCCCTCTCGGCGTACCCCCTCTCCTGTGCCTCCCTGAGGGCCTCCTGGAACTCTAACCCCTCGGTCATGCGGGTCAGGATGTAGTTCGTGGTCCCGTTCAGGATCCCCTCAACCCCCTCGATGTAGTCCCCGGCCGACAACCTCCTCCCATAGTCGAGCACCGGGGTCCCCCCACCAACAGTCCCGCTGAACCTCAGGACCGCCCCTCTATGCCTGGCCAACTCCATCAACGCCGGCATGGCCAAGGCGAGAGGACCCTTGTTGGAGGTGACTACGCTCATCCCGGACTTCAGGGCCTCCCTTATATGGGTGAGCCCCGGCTCGCCATCTCCGAGGTTCGTGGGCGTGACCTCGACCACCACATCCGCGTAGACCGTCCCAAGGAGTTCCAGACCCGTCATCCCCCGAACGCCTGAAGAGGACTTGGAGACCGTCCCATACCTCTCCTTAGCCCCCAGAACCTCAAGCATATCCAGTCCCCCCTCATCGTAGGCGGCCCCGAGGCTATCCGCAACTCCGACGACGATCGGCCTAAACCCCCGCCTCTTGGCCAATCTCTCCCCCTCCTCCAATAGGAGTCTCGCTAGGGCCCTCCCGACGACGCCAAACCCCAACAGAATGATCCTCACTTGAGATCCCCTCGGAGATGAACACCTATCTCAGAGTCTTTCCCTCCAATTCGGAGGATTCCCCACGCCGACAGACGCACTTCTTATATCGAAGGCTGCCAACAACAAGACCACCCGGGAGAAGTTTTTCAAAAAACGCCTATCGGGTGATCTTATCGCCCCTGATGGGAAGGTGTCGTCTTGGATGAACAGCCTCCAGAACGCATGGGGATTACAAGTTCATCCAAGACCTTCACCCGACAGCGTTTTAATCAGTAGGGTTTCTTAAATCCTTAAAAAATTTATGGTGTAGAAGAGGGCATCACGGGATAGGTTCCCAACGCATCCATTTATCGCTTCCAAGCCCTATTAAGGAGCCTCTCAATCTCCATCAGGTCGGCCCCGGCCTCGAGGGGCTTTGGGGCCTGTCTCATGGCCGCCTCCGGGTCCTTTAGGCCGTGTCCCGTGGCCACGCAGACGACGGTCTCATCTCGATCTATGGCTCCGTCTCCCATAGCCCTCACGAGGTAGGCTATCGGAGTCGCGCTCGCGGGCTCGACGAACAACCCCTCCTTGGAGGCCAGGAGCCTCTGGGCCTTCAGTATCTCCTCATCGCTCACGGCCTCGGCCAGCCCCCTGGACTCATATATGGCGTTTAGGGCCCTCTTCCAGTTCACCGGCCTCCCTATACGGATGGCCGTCGCCAAGGTCTCGACCCTCCTGAAGGGCTCTATCTCCGACGTCCTCCTCTTGAAGGCCTCCACTATCGGACTCGCTCCCTCGGCCTGGACGCCGACCATCCGGGGGAGACCCTCGCTCATCCCCACTAAGTTGAGCTCCCTGAAGCCCTTCCAGTAGGCTGAGATGTTCCCGGCGTTCCCCACCGGAATTATGAGCCAGTCAGGCATCCCCCCAAGCTGCTCGTAGACCTCGTAGGCGGCAGTCTTCTGTCCCTCGAGTCGGTAGGGGTTTATGGAGTTCAGGAGGTAGTACTCCGGTCTCTCCGCCAGCCTCCTGACGAGGTCGAGGGCCTCGTCGAACCCACCCCTCACGGCGATGATCACGGCCCCATGGATCGACGCCTGGGCGAGCTTCCCAAGGGCCACCTTCCCCTTTGGGAGGAGGACGAGGCACCGCAGCCCCGCCCTGGCGGAGTAGGCGGCCAAGGAGGCGGCGGTATTCCCCGTCGAGGCGCAGATCAGGGTCTTAGCCCCGAACTCCAGGGCCTTCGTCACCCCGACCGTCATCCCACGATCCTTGAAGGAACCCGTCGGATTCCCCCCCTCGTGTTTGACGTAGAGGTCTCGAAGCCCGAGTTCCTCCCCGAGCCTCCTACACCTAACAAGCCTCGTCCCCCCTTCCCCCAGGGTCACCTTGAGCTCGGGCCTCAAGACCGGCAGGAGCTCCTCATACCTCCAAACCCCGAGGGGCCTCCTCTCCCATCCAGATCTCTCCATCTCGTCTACGACGGCATCGTAATCGTAGACTACGTCGAGTAAGCCCCCGCAGCGACGACAGGTGACGCTCCTCTCCTGAATTCCGTGTTCAAATCCACAATCTATACACCTTAACGAGAGCACTCGATCCAAGACAACCCTCTGAGATGTTTGGAAACCGCCTTTAAAAGGTTTAGGAGGAACCCACCTCTCCCTCAATCCTAAATCTTTATTTCATCTCCTCGACCCCAGGGCCCAGCTCCGTGATATAAAACGAGTATCGGATCCCCTCCTCCTCCAAGACGCCCCCCAGGGCCCCGAGGATCCTCCTGATCTTCCTCGCAGACGGTTCGGTGATGACCAAGACTGCCGGACCTGCCCCGCTCGCGGCCAGGCTCACACCCAGCTTCCTGGCAGCTTCCTTAAGAGGCCTGAAGGCCCTCAGGATGCCAGCCTCAGCCCTGGCCGGCTCGACTATGAAGTCCTCCATCCCCACCTTGATCATATCCAGGTCCCCCAGGGCCATGCCAACGGCGAGGGTTGAGGCACAGGCCACGTTCCGGACGGCCTTCTTGAGGGGAACTTTCCTCGGCAGAACCCTCCGGGCCTCCTCGGTGGATCTCTTCCCCCCCTCCGGGACCATGACCAGGATCCCCAGCTCCCTCGGAGGCCTGATAGAGTACACTCTCAAGGGCCTCTGAGAGGCCACCATCGTGAACCACCCATATATTGCAGGGGCCACGTTATCCATGTGGGGGACCCCAGCAGAGACGATCTCCCCCTCAGCCGCGTATCGGACGAGGGCCCCTCGGCTGAGGCCGAGGGCGAAGATCCGGTTTATGGCGAAGGCCACCCCCGCGGCCGTAGCCGCAGAGCTCCCAAGGCCTGAGCCCGGCCTGATGCCCTTCAATATCCTTATCCTGACCCCTCCTCTCAGCCCAAATTCCTCGAGCATCCTCAGGGCCACGTAGCCCCCGGTGTTCCTACTTGGCTCCGATGGGACGTCGAAGCCCGAGACCTCAATCTCCACCCCCTCCCCTGCCCTTTCTACCTCTATCACATCGTATGGCTTCCGGAGGGCTATGCCGAAAACATCGAACCCTGCCCCCAGATTAGCTGAGGTGGCTGGACATCTTACCCTAATGGAATTAGCCATGGAATTCCCCATGAGATATCTCCCTTAAACGGGTTATTTAGTTCTCCCTCCCTTGTAATTTAAAGACGAATAGGACATGAGAAGAGAGCGGCCTGCACTAAATTATTAGAGAGGGTAATGGCAGCAAATTTCAATTAGAATAGCATATTAGGTGAGGTCAAAATGGGTTATGGTTGGAGACTGAGGATCGGCCTCATCGTCCCCTCAAGCAACACGACGATGGAATCTGAGTTCTACATGATGGCCCCTGAGGGGCTCTCCATACACACCGCCCGGATGCTACTGAGGGAGGCGAGGGCGGAGGCGCTGAGGGAGATGTCCAAGGACGCGGAGAGGGCGGCGAGCCTCCTCTCAACGGCCGCCGTGGACGTCATCATCTACGGATGCACGACGGGCTCCCTCCTCGGGGGCAGCGAATGGGAGAAGGAGCTCATGGAGAGAGTTCAGAGGAGCGGGAGAGCCCCCTCCTTCTCAACGGCCACCGCCGTCGTCGACGCCCTCAAGGAGCTGGGGGCAGAGAAGATAGTAGTCGCGACGCCCTACATAGAGGAGCTAAACGCCCTGGAGAAACACTTCTTAGAAAGCCATGGCTTCAAGGTCCTCGAGATGAGAGGACTGGGGCTTCTGAGAAACTTGGATATAGGGAGAGAGCCCCCCTCGACGGCCTACCGCCTGGCACGGGAGGTCTTCAGGCCAGAGGCCGACGCCATCTTCATCAGCTGCACAAACCTCAGGACAATAGAGGTCATAGAGGCGCTGGAGGCAGACTTCGCGAGACCCGTAGTGACGAGCAACCAAGCCTCGATGTGGAAGGCCTTGAGGGTGGG